>JAFWRC010000110.1 GCA_017508825.1 Lachnospiraceae bacterium | reverse complement strand
GGGACTATGAGTAAAGATACGAAAACAGCAGCGATCACTCGCTGCTGTTTTTTGCATAAAAGACAGTAACAGAGGGCATTACAGATGGCAATATGCCATGAAAGTGCCGATAATACTAGGTTTACGTAACTAAAATGCCCTCAAAACCACAAAATATGGCACATTCGGGCGATAAAAATCCCCGACATCTAGCGGTTGACATATCAGAGGAAATAGGGTATCATACGTAAATATTACAAAAATGTTACGAATTGTTACGAAATGATTATGGTAAAGAAAACAGCAATTACTGTTTCTCTCGCATTGCTGCTTATCGTATCCGTTATCGGATTTTGGAGCAATCAGGGCGAAGCGGCAGATGAATACTATTACGAAGTTCTGACCAGGGCTAATATGCGTAAGGAACCGTCTGTTGAAGGACAGTGGGTAATGACGGTGCCGGATGGCGCATTGGTTGCAAAGATCGGAACAGAGACGAATGGCTATAGCCTGGTGGAGTATCTCGGAACCAAAGGTTATGTTTATTCGAATTGTCTGAAGCTGAGCGGTGAGCAGACCGAAGTGGATACACCGGTGCGTAATGCAGGCGCAACGGTTGCGGTGACCAGAAAAAGCACAACGGTCGATACGGCGATGCGGGTTCCGGCAAGCAATCCCAATACCAACAGCGCGTCCTATTCTATGGGCAGAGCGATCAGCAACAGTACAACGGCTAAAATAGAGATCGTTCTTCCGGTAACCTCAAATGTTAATTTCCGCGCAACCCCGTCCAGTACGGGTGAACGGATCCAGATGGTACGTAAGGGAACGGAAGTGATCTATCTGGATGATGGTGAGAATGGTTTTTATCACGTACGCTATCAGGGACAGAGCGGATATATCTATGCTAAAAATGTAGATAACGCATCTCTGGTGAGCAGTAAGGCGGAAGCTCTTTCCAATGTGTTGACAAACAGTGTTTCGAGACCGGTAGAAAACGGCAGATCCGGAAATGTGGTTCTTGCAATGCAAAAGAGCGGGGTCATTCCGGAAACCCAGAAGGTAACAACTACTGCTACAGAGGCGATAGCTCAGGAAGCGGCAAAACCGCAGGAAGCAGTAAGACCGCAGTACAACAAACCGGCGGCGGTTACACCGGAGATCTCCTATCAGATCGGAGTGATGACTTCCATGCGCAGTACTCCGGATGAGACGGATAATTTTATGACGACATTGCCGGTAGGCGCAGATGTTATGGTACTTGGCAAACAGGGCGGCTACACCATGGTACAGTATGACGGTATGGTAGGATATGTATTGGGTGAGCACGTGGTAGACTCCGTCGATTATGCGAAACTGAATGGTCAGGCGGTATTGTTTACCTGCACAGCATATTGCTGCTGCCAGAAATGCTGCGGACAGTACAGTCCTGAGGTGACAGGCCGCGAGCCGCATACAGCGACCGGTACGATCCCGACAGAAGGCAGAACGATCGCAGTGGATCCGCACGTGATCCCTTACGGAAGCAGGGTATCGATCGAAGGCATGGGTACTTATATCGCAGAGGACTGCGGCGGCGGAGTAAAGCAGGATCATATCGATATCTACTTCGATACGCACGAAAAGGCAGTGGCTTTCGGAACGAAACGTCTGTATGTAACGATCGAGCCGAAATAAAGAAAACGGAACAAAGTATAACAGGCAGCCGGTGATATCACCGGCTGTTTTACTTATCGGAAACAGACCGGGAATTTGCTATAGAGGGAGCCTGCCGGGAGATGCACGCTTGTATATAAGGAATATTTTCTTGTGGCAGTATCACTGCGAAAGGTGTATAATATAACTATGAGTACATATAAGAAACTGTTATTTATCATCAATCCCCGGGCGGGGATACGGAAGAAGGACAGCGCCCTAAGCGACATTATCCTTACCTTCTCGGATTACGGATATGAGACGATCGTCTGCTTTACCAGAGAGTCGGGAGATGCGAGCCGGCTGGTAGCGGAGCATGTGGATGAAGAGATTGACCGCATCGTCTGCATGGGCGGTGATGGGACGCTGAATGAAGTAATCGCCGGCTGCCGCGATATCGCGTGGGATAAGCCGTTAGGTTATATTCCGGCAGGCTCGACCAATGATTTTGCAACGAGTCTCGGCTTGCCGTCGGATCCGGCAGAAGCTGCAGAGCGGGCGATGACCGGAGAGGTACACCGGCTGGATATCGGTCGCTTTAACGGCAGGCATTTTGTTTATACCGCGTCCTGCGGGATCTTTACGAAGGTATCCTACGAGACACCGCAGAAGTATAAGAACCTGCTGGGCCACTTTGCGTATCTTCTGGAAGGCATGAAGGACCTGACCAACCTGCATTCTATGCATATGCGGATCTCCATGGAAGGGCATGTATACGAGGACAATTATCTGCTGGTGGCGTTTTGCAATACTTTCTCCCTGGGAGGCGTGATGTCGCTGGACAGCAACCAGGTTGATCTGGGGGATGGTTTCTTCGAAGTGCTGATGATCTCCAGACCACACGACCTGTTACAGCTCAGTGCGATCGTGCAGGCGCTTCTGGAACAGAAATATGACGGGACCCCGCATGTGACGTTCTGCAAGACGGATCACGCGATCATCTCCTGCAGCAAATCGCCGGACTGGTCCCTGGACGGGGAGCATGGCATCGGCCGGGATGTAAATGAGTTTGAAGTAGTATCCGGAGGAGTACGGATGATATATTAATTTCATTGGGGCAGAGAGGGAAGATTTGCCTAACGGCAAATCTTTGAAGCGCCTCTAAGCCGGCGCGGGCTCCCCCAATCAGAGATTGGGGGCAGAAAAAGGGAGGGTTACATATGAAGCTTACATTCATCGGAGCGGATCACGAGGTTACGGGAAGCTGTCATTACATTGAAGCCTGTGGAAAGCATATCCTGCTGGATTATGGTATGGAGCAGGGCACCAATGTTTACGAAAATGCCGAATTGCCGGTAGAGGAAGGACTGATCGACTATGTGCTGCTGTCACACGCGCACATCGACCATTCTGGTCTTCTGCCGCTTTTATATGCAAGGGGATTCCGCGGGCAGATCATGGCAACGGATGCCACCGTGGATCTCTGTTCCATTATGCTGCGTGACTGTGCCCATATCCAGATGCAGGAGGCAGAATGGAAGAACCGTAAGGCACAGCGAAGCGCGGCCAACCAGGTAGAACCTCTCTATACGATGGAAGATGCCGTGGGTACGATCCGCCGTCTGATCCCGTTCCATTACGACGAAGTGTATGAACTGTGTGAAGGCATACAGTTCCGCTTTACCGATGTGGGGCATTTGCTGGGATCCGCCAGCATCGAGCTGTGGATCACCGAAGGCAATGTGACAAAGAAGCTGGTGTATTCCGGCGATATCGGTAATAAGAAGAGTACACTGATCCGGGATCCGCAGTACGTTAAGGATGCGGATTATGTGATCATGGAATCCACATACGGTACCCGTTATCATACGACGGAACGGCCGGATTACGTGAAAGAACTGGCTGAGATCATTACGGCAACGCTGAAGAAAGGCGGCAATCTTGTGATCCCGTCCTTTGCAGTAGGCCGCACCCAGGAGATGCTGTATTATATCCGTGAGATCAAGGAACGCGGGCTGGTCCCGGAGTTTCCGGATTTCCCGGTCTATGTGGACTCGCCGCTGGCGGTAGAAGCGACGGAAGTCTTTACAAAGAATGTGGAGAACTGTTTTTCGGATGAGGCGCTGGCGCTGGTGCATAAGGGGATCAATCCGATCACATTCCCTGGGCTGAATCTGAGCATTACCAGCGATGAATCCAAGATGATCAACTTTGATTCGACGCCGAAGGTGATCATTTCCGCATCCGGTATGTGTGATGCCGGCCGTATCCGCCATCATTTAAAGCATAATCTGTGGCGATCCGATTCCACGATCCTGTTTGTGGGTTATCAGGCAGTAGGCACGCTGGGACGTATCATCATCGACGGGGAAAAGGAAGTGAAGCTCTTCGGTGAGACCATTGAGATCCGCGCTGAGATCATGCAGCTGGCCGGGCTGAGCGGCCATGCCGACAAGAACGGCTTACTGGAGTGGCTGCAGAATATCGGTGAGAAGCCGCAGCGGGTATTCGTGGTACACGGTGACGATGATAATGCCAATCTGTTTACGGAGTGCCTGCGGAACGAATACGGCTACAATGCATACGCGCCTTACAGCGGTACCAGCTTTGACCTGGCGACCGACAGTTTTATCACGGAAGCCGCAGGCATCCCGGCCAAGAAGAAGGCAAAACGTATCTCCGATGTATTCCAGAGACTTCTGGCAGCAGGACAGAGGCTGCTGGCGGTCATTTACAAGAACGAAGGCGGCACCAACAAGGATCTGGGCAAATTTGCCGACCAGATCAATTCGCTCGCCGACAAGTGGGACAAATAAAAATTACCCCTCATCCAAGATCGAAATCTTGCCTTCCCCCTGGGGGGGAAGGTGGCGCGAAGCGCCGGATGAGGGGGAATTTCTTTATTTCTTCATCTGATACGGTGGATCGGCCGGATATCCGCCCTTTAATTTCTGCATACCGCGCTGTACGGCATCTTTGGAGGTCTTCCAGTCGGCCTGGGCGTTGCGGTAGTCAAATTTCTCGATCAGCCAGTTCACATCTTCCTGCATACGGTCTAAGTTCTTCTGCATCAGCGGGAGCATCATATCATAAAACTCCTGCAGCTGTGTGCCGGAAAGCCGCTCGTCGGCAGCTGCGCACAGATCGCCGAAATGAGTGAGACAGAATCCTTTGCTGTTTTTGATCTTCTGACGGAATGCTTCATCATCTTTGTACATGATAAAGAACGTATCGATGTAGCGTTCGTAGATCTCCCGGCTGTGGCGGCAGACATAGCAGCTGCGTTCCTTTGCGCGCACCCAGTTGACCATATTGTTCTCGGCGGTCTTTTTCTTGAGTTTGTCTGCCAGACTGAGCTTGCTGGGGCGGAAACGCTTTACCTCGTTGTCAAACTCGTTGCGTATATTCATATAATGTGTCTTTAAGATCCAGCCGTTTCCCAGCGTGTTTCCGTAGTCAAACATCATTTTGAAATGATCCCGGCAGAAGCCCTGCACGTCCGTGATGGCACGCACGTCGCTCTCCATATACGAAGCGCATGAACCCAGGACAAAATCCAGGCTGTCCTGCTCTAGCGAGCGTTCCACAAAGCAGAAGGCGCATTCGTCGTCTGCATTTACGGCATCGTTTAACGGGATGGTATAAAGCTGTT
>JAFWRC010000109.1 GCA_017508825.1 Lachnospiraceae bacterium | reverse complement strand
AGGGGGCGCCTGGCCAGAGATAACCCTCATCAGTCAGCTTCGCTGACAGCTTCCCCCTGGAAGGGGGAAGCCAGGTATTCCCCCACAAACATGTTTTTATCTCACCCTTCACTCTCCGCCAGTTTCAGCGAATAATCGCTCCGGTCGAGTGAAAAGTTCACGTTGTAATACGGATCGCCCTTCTCCAGCACTTCCTTCCATTTGGTGCGGAAATGCTCACATTCTTTATTATAGCGTTCCGCGCCCGGTCCTTCCAGATCGGTACCGCGGGAGGCCGATTCATAATGATAGAGTTCACAGAAGGGTGTCCAGATATTTAAGTATCCCTTCTCACGCAGTTTCAGACAGAAGTCCACGTCGTTGAGCGCCACACGGAAACCGTCATCCAGTCCGCCCACTTCAAAGTAACGTTCCTTCTTCACCATAAGACATGCGCCGGTCACGGCGGATACGTTCTGCGTATAACACAGCCGTCCCATATAACCCAGGTTTTCGTAGTTCACACGGTAATGGGAATGCCCTGCCGTACGGTGTGCCCCCAGTCCCAGCACAATACCGGCATGCTGGATCGTCTTATCGGGATAGTAGAGCTTTGCCCCTACTGCGCCCACATCGTCACGCTCCGCATACATCAGCATCTCTTCCAGCCAGTTGAGAGTGATCACTTCGGTATCGTTATTTAGGAGCAGCAGGTAATCACCGGTTGCTTCCTTCGCGCCCATGTTATTTACGGAAGAATAATTAAACTCGCCCTTGTACTCGATCACGCGGATCTTCGGGTGGCTCTTTAATTCCTCATAATAGGCAAAGGTCTGCGGTTCCTTGCTGTTATTTTCCAGCACCAGGATCTCAAAATCCTGATAGGTGGACTTTTCCAGGATCGAATCGATGCAGCGTTTCAGCACATCCTTCTGGTCCTTGTTCGGGATCAGGATGGAAACCTTGGCCCGCGCCAGCAGCGGATAATGGATCCTGAAGATCGTCTCAAACGCCTGGGTGGACTCGATCGTGAAATGATCGTAGCCCGCCGTGCGCAGAGCATCCGCCACCGCGCCTTTGGCCGCATCGATGGCATAAGACTTCGCCGTGATGTCCGCTGCCACGCTGCCCTTGTGGGAGCGCCAGTAATACAGGAGTTTCGGTACATGCGCCACGTGCTGCGCCTTTGCCGTCAGCCGCAGGATCATATCGTGATCCTGGCTGCCGTCGTACTGGGTGCGGAACAGTTCCATGCCTTCCAGCAGGCTCTTTTTGAATGCGCTGAAATGGCAGATGTAGTTGTTCGCCCGCAGATTGTCCGGCGCGTAGTCCGGCTTGAAATGCAGCGTGATCATGTTATCCACGCTGTTGCCGTGGAACGTACACTCATCGCAATAGATATAATCCGCGCCTTCCGCGCAGATCACTTTCATATATTCATACAGCGCCGCCGGATGCAGGATATCGTCGTGATCAAAGAGCGCGATATAGTCTCCGGTGGCCAGTTTCAGACATTCGTTGGTATTCTTGGAGATACCGCCGTTCTCCGCTAGTTTGTGGTATTTGATGCGGCTGTCTTTTTCCGCATACTCTTTGCAGATCTTCCCGACGAATTCATGCTCCGCATCCGAACCGTCGGCCAGACACAGCTCCCACTTTTCATAGGTCTGCGCCTGTACGGAGCCGATCATATCCCGCAGGAAATTCTCCGGTGTATTATACAGCGGTACCAGGATGGAGAAGGTGTGCTCCTCCGGGAACTTTTCCTCCCGCTGTCTCTTTGCCTCTTCCGCATCCGGAAAACTGGCCGTGCCATGCTGCGCCCTTGCTTTGATCTCGATGCTCTTGGATTTCATCTTGCGTGCAATGCCGCGCGGTCCGCCCAGATTATGCAGTCGGTTCTTCTGCCGGATCGCCCAGTGCATGGTCACACGCAGCGGTTTAGACATACGCCAGGGCAGACTCGTCTTGATCTTCTGGATCTGCCGCTCCTTCTCATCCGCCAGCGCCTGCGCCTCCGACAAACGCGTCGAGAGCAGCATGTTCTGATACTGCTCCTCCTCGTAGGCTTTCTTATAGTCTTCTAAAGTTTCTAATTGTTTTTCTTCTGCCATGACTTCCTCTGGATACCTTTATACTAATTCCGGTATTTCATTTCCGATTCCCGGCTTCCCCTTGTGGGGAAGGCAAGGCGCTAACCTTAAACTCTGAAGTTTCTTCACTTCTTTTTTTCTGCTCTGACTACCAGGAAATCCGGCTTGTGGAACAGGTCTGCCTGATCCGGATACTTCGCCAGCAGTTCCTCATCCGGCAGTGGCTCGATCATCTTTCCGATGGTAAAGCCTGCTTCCGTCAGTGTATTAACGATCGTGGAGAACATCCTATGATACTTCTTTACATGATCCACAAACCAGACGGACTCGTTCTCGCCCTCTACGCCGTAGTTCTTCAGATTCAGATGGATCTTGTTTCCGTTCTCGTCCCGGGTCCAGCGGTCCCCGCCGGCATGCGCGGTATTGATCGGATGCTCCTGTGAGAAAACAAATACGCCGCCGGCATTTAACAGGTCATAAACGCTCTGTACCACACCTGCAAAATTCTCAACATAATGCAGTGCTAAAGAACTGATGACCAGATCAAACTTTTCATCGATCTGCGCGATATCCTCCATCGCCATCTGCAGATAGGTGATCTTCGGATCGCTGTTTTCCTTCTTGGCCACCGCCAGCATCTTTTCGGAGATATCGATGCCGACCACCTTCTCCGCCCCCTTCTGCACATAGTCCTTGCAGTGCTCGCCGAACCCGCAGCCCAGATCCAGGATCTTCTTTCCTTTCAGATCCGGCAAAAGGGAATATAAGGCCGGGATCTCAAACAGCACGTTTGCGCTGGATTTCTTTTCTCTTAATTTCTGATAACCTTCAAAGAAGATCTCGTTATCGAATATGTTCTGTTTAGCCATGTTCCCCCTCACCCGGCTCACTTTCCTTATATCCGTTCATCATACAGACTCTCTTTTTATCGTAATCTCTTCATTCTTCAATACCACGGCCGTTCCACTATCCATTACAAACGCCCTGCCGCCTGCCTTAGGTACAAACGACAGCAAAACTCTGTACTCCCCGTCGGCTAAACTGTATGCCGGGATGCGTGCCACAAAACCGGCCAGTTCCCACGCTTCCTGTTCCGCCAGGATCTCCTTTGTATCTTCACGCCGCTTGGGGTACACCGAAAACTCATAACCATCTCCGGTATCTTCCACCAGCAGCAGTTTCCGATCATACAGCCAAGCGGTCTTCTTTGCCGGTGCCGCCCAGCCCTCAATCTGATACTCCTCCTTTTTTTCGCCGTCCGGTGTAAAACGCACGCGCCGTCTTGCATCATCGATATGCTGCAGGATCTGCAGATCTATGCCCAGCTTGCGCCACACGCGTCCCTGCAAGCCTATGGAATAGTCTCCTGCCGTGATCAATCTTACCTCCGAGCGCACATCCGCCTTTTCATACGGATAGGCATAGCCCAGATGATAATCCACATCCAGCCGCTCCTGCACTAAATGCGGGCTGTAGAAGGGATCCCTGCCATACAGTGCCGGATGTTTGCGGTAGAGTTTCTCCAGTTCCGATTCCCGGCGCCGGCGTTTTTCCGGACTCTCATCGCTGCCCCGGCTGGCCGACTCATGGTGGATCAGTACGGCATCCGCACGCACTACATTATACCACCCTTTTTCATATAAGGAAAAGCAAAAGTCCACATCATTATAGGCAACCGCCAGATCTTCATCGAATCCGCCCACGGCGTCATATTTTTCCCGCATCACCATCAGGCATGCTGCTGTCACCGCCAGTGCATTATACGTGGCACGGTTCCGAAAATGGTAAATGTTGCCTTTATCTTCCATACCGCCCATCTTGTGGACCGGACCAAGGGCAATATTCGTGATCCCGCAGTGCTGGATCCGACAGTCTTTCGGAGGTTTTCTTTTATCTTCCCCCTCCTGCCATGGGTACCACAGTTTCGCCCCTACCGCGCCGACATGCGAAAGGAGCGCCTGCCCGGCCATCTTTCTCATCCATTCGGTTGCAAAACCAAGCACCTCGATATCATCATTTAAGAACAGTAAAAGATCTCCCGTGGCTGCCGCCGCCCCGCGGTTACACATCCGGGAAAAATTAAACGCTTCCTTTTCATACAGATACTGAAAACTATAGGCATCACGAAGCTTTTCGATCTCAGCGCGGTTCGCATCGCTGCTGCCGTTGTCCACCACGATGATCTCAAATTCCGGATAATCCGTATTCTCCCGCAATCCCTTCAGACACTGTTCCAGCAGTTTCGGCTGGTCCTTGGAAGGAATGATCACGGATACCTTTGCCACATGACCATTTTGTTCAATCGGATAACTCCGATTTTCGTAACTGTTGCTGCCTTCTCTCCAAACTTTTTGATACACATCTTCCTTACCCAGCGGGTCATCACAACGGTTATGGAACAACACCTGAGGAAGATGCAGTGGCTTCCCCGCGGATACACGGATCGCAAACTCTGTAGGATCGCACTTGGCAGGATCCCATTGTTCCTCCCGGACTATCTTTCGAATGCAGGTGGCACGGTAGGCCACGATATGTCCAAAGTACTTAAACGACCGGAAGGTATCCGGCGACCAGTCCGGCTTAAACCATGGATGGCTGCGTTTGCCTTCCGCATCGATCACATCTTCATCCGCATAAAGAACATCCGCCTCCGGATGCTCCCGAAAGGCAGCGCGGATCACGTTAAACGCGCGCGGATCCAGCCCCGGTTCGAATTCCACCACCAGAACAATGTCCTTACCTTCCAGGATCCGATCCACCGCATCCGCTGTCTCCCCGGGCTCCATAACCGGATTTTCGTGAATCCCGAAAGGCCGCTTCCGCATCTCGTCTTCTGCCTGCCCTTCCAGCAGTCCGCGGAAATAGTACGGCGTCAGCACAAGGAAATCGACGGGGCCGTCCCCCGGCTCAGGCAAATCTTCCATATCTTCTGCTTCATTTTCCGCGATCCACTGTTCATAGGGATGGGTCTGTCGGTACAGCTCCGCTTCATATTCGGTTTTGGCCTGCGTTTTCCAATCTGCCGCCATATCAGAACATCTCCCCAAGTCCGGTTTTGTTGTAAATATGCATTCTAAACCGAACTTTTTTGATATTTTCGTATAAATAGTCCGGTTTGGACTACTTATTCATTCCATTTACCCGCAGATCTTTGCTACCACTTCGTTGATCACTTTGCCGTCTGCCTTGCCCTTAAACTCCGGCATCACGGCCTTCATGATCTGCCCTTTGTTCTTTGTTGCGATCACGTCTGCAAATTTCTCCAGCAGGATCTTTTCCTGCTTTTGCATACCGGGAAATTATACCATAAATCGTACCCACTGGCAAAAGTCAATATGTCCGCAACCACATCAAAAAAACGCCCAACCATTTCACACAGTTGGGAGTTTTTATTCACACTCTTATTTATAGATCCGGTATCACGCCGCCCCATCCTTCATTTCTTTTCTGCTTTCATTCGTTTCTTGGTGGCATACATAAGCTCATCGGCGCGTTTGACGACGGCATCGATCTGATCTTCCGCTCCTTCATAAACCGCCATGCCATACGCGATCGAAACTTTTTCTTCCGGCCTGAGATCGGCCTGTTTTATTTTGTCCATCTCCTGAACAAAAACATCTAACAACTGTTCGCGCTGTTCATATGGACGCCCTTCGAGGACGACGACAAATTCATCCCCTCCGATGCGGTAAACAGGGCTGTTTTTATAGGCCGTACAGATCAGGTGGCAGGAATTTCTCAGATATTCATCCCCCATATAATGCCCCAGCTCATCATTGATCCGCTTAAGATTATTGACATCAAACAGAACAATCCCAAATTCCGAGATCTTTGTTTTCGAAATGCGCTCCTGAATGTCCGCCAGCCGCGCTTCATAAGCACTGCGGTTCTTGACGCTGGTCATCGGATCGATATTGGACATTTCCTTCACGTATTCATTGACCGCCTTTAAATAAATACTCCGCTTGGAATTGACCATCGAAGAGTTGATCGTTTCAATAAACCGCATTACTTCTTTGTTTTCAATATCTTCATAGCAGTCCGCAAAAACGATAAAACCGATCTTGTGCGGGCCATCGTGCATCGGAACGATCACATACATATGGCAGGGATCATCTTCGCAGATCCCCGGTATGATCTGTGTGGCTTTGATGTTGCGAATGTCTTGTATAGCGCCGTTTCGAACGGAAAAGATGACATCCTGGCGATCGCTGTAATTGCTGTCTTCCTCATACGATTGGTCGTAAGAGGTAAGGGTTTTATTGGCGCACGCATCAAAGAGAATATGAAAATTATCTCCTTCCAGAAAACGCTCATGACCTAATGCTTCCGAAAACGTTGTACGGAGTTCCTCCACGGATTCGCACTTCATGATAAGGCGCTCCAGATAGGAAATATGCCAGCTGTCCCGGTCTCTTTTGCGTTGCGACTTGAATTCGTCTGTGGCAACCCGCAGTCTCTGACGGGCGGATCCCAAAGCAAGTGTACATCCGCAGCTTTCTCTGGAAATAAAACGGCTTGGGAGTTTAATAGGATTTTCCGTTGGTCTGCCATCCATCAGATCCAGTATTGCGCGCGCGCAGACCTTCCCATGCAGGCGATTGTCCGGATCTATCGAAGTGATGGATGGATAGAACAGGGAAGAATCCGGCAGATTGTCAAATCCTGTGATCAGGATATCTTCCGGAGAGTGTATCCCGTAATCCTCCAGTGTGGTGATCAGGACCATTGCAAGTTCATCGTTGGCGCAGATAAAAGCATCCGGAAGCTCTCCGCTTTTGGCAAAATCCTGCGCGATCTTTCCGGCTTTGGCAAATTCCCAGTCAGAATATACCACATTTTCATCCGTAAAGGTCAGTCCGTGTTTTAATGCTGCCCGCCGTACAGCTTCCAGACGTTCATTGGAATCGCTGTTATCGGCGGTGCCTGCAATGAAGACAATCTTTTGTATTCCGTGTTTCGTGATCAGATGTTCCGTCAGATCATCCATTCCGGAAACGTTGTCCATGATGACATTGACCGCATTATCGCGGGGAATGCCATGGCTGATCACGGGAATACCTGCGGCATTGCAACGGGTGACCAGATCATCCACAATCCCCGGAAAATCGCAAAGATTGGAGATGATGATGGCCCCGTCAAAATCGTTCATATCCGGCAAACGAAAAACCTGAAATTCTCCGGCCCGTTCTCCTTCCGATTGACTGTAGTTGGCATAACTAAGGAATAAATAGATATCCAGATCCAGAGATGCAAATTCATCCTGAATACCGCGTAAAAACTGTGCAAGGATATTGGAAGCCCAACCTGTGGAAAACAGAGCAATTTTCTTTCGTGCCATACGGATACCTCATAAAAAATGACGGTCAATCTATATTCATGAGCAAAAAATCCTTTTTATATTTTACCATGAAACATCAGAATAGTAAATCATTGAACCGGATAATACCGGCATAACGCAGGAAACCACAGGGATCATCCCCGTGGTTTCTGTTTTTTTTATTCCTGTTCTGTTTTCACTGTGATCTGCTTATTGCACCTGAGTCAGGGTCGCTATTATCTGCGCATCCACATCTCTTCCGGCATTATCCGCTTCCGTTGCCATACGGATCACGTGTACCATTACCGCATTCCCCGTTTTCAGGTTGCTGATATCCGATTCCGAAACGATATTGACCAACCCTATGAGATCGGAATACACCAGTACAAACCTGTCCGAAGGATCCAGAACATATGCTACCATTCCCTGAAAATCCTGATTTTTCGCGATAATATTGGCAATCGCTGCATTCTGCGCTGCTTCCAAGCGAGCCATTTCCGGTCCGTACATACAATAACGGCTGAACTGGTTACCGTCGATGATCCCTCCACATGATAGGGATAATGCTCTGCATTCGGATCTGTATTATTGAGATTACTATACACAACGGAAACCCTGACAACATTGCCATCATTGCACGCAATCCCATCTACGATGTCTTCACTTGTAATATTCGGTATAACCACTTCCGGCGCATTGAGCAATGCCCTTGCACTATTGATTATTTCCGTATATGCCGGATTGTCACCGGTAACGATCAGTCCGCGATACGTCATTAACGCAGCTGCCGGATCAACCGCCGGTGCTACCGCTTCCCCGGGAACAACTGCGTTCGCAGTTCCCGCTGCCGGCAATCGCCCTTCTGCTTTTCCGCACTGCATATAATGCTGTGCCAGCAGCTGTGCATCCGTTCCGAGCGCCGCTGCTATATCCGGGTATGTCTGCGCATAAAAGACCGGATCAAATACGGTTCCGTCCGGAAGTGTGATCACTGCCCCCGTTGCTGCGCCCGGATCCGCAACAGCCCCATCGGCATAAGGCAGGCGTCCTTCCTTCTTTCCAAACTGCGCATAGTGCTGATACAGCGCCCCTGCATCTGCTCCTACTGCTGCCACCACATCCGGATTCGTCTGTGCATAATACTCTGCATCAAATACCGTACCATCCGGCATCGTCTCGGGTGCCGCCAGTGCGGTTAACGGACAAGCCATAGCTGCAACCACGGCAAACATTGCGAAAGCTTTTTTCATTTTTTAAGCCCCTCCATAATCAAAAATTTTTATAAGTATCACATGTATCAAATTATACTGTCAACTGTATAATATCTAAACGTTATCCCTTTCTTTGAAAAGACGAAAAGAGTTGACAAATGCCTGAAAAACATATATAACTATTTCTCGTAAATAAACAGCTAGGGGAGCACATCGCTGAGACAGAAAGGAACTCGTTTCGAGTAATCTTTCCGGACCCTTATCACTTGAACCGGATAATACCGGCGTAAGGAAGCGCTAAGAGAATTGCCTGTGTACAGGCAGCCCGATGTGATTCCTCCGCTCAATACAAAGGAGGATTTTTTTATGCAAAGTACCAAAACCAGAATTCTTGTAGAAGGTGCGATCATGGTTGCACTTGCTACCGTTCTCAGCTTCATCCGGGTAGTCAAACTGCCCTGGGGCGGAAGCATCACACTGCTGTCGATGCTGCCGATCGTTCTGTTTTCCATCCGTCGCGGCATTAAGTCCGGCCTCACCGTTTCCTTCCTGTTTGCACTGATCCAGTTCATCCAGGGCATCATGGACGGTCTGTTTGGCTGGGGACTGACTCCGGGCAGCCTGATCGCCTGCATTTTTCTGGACTACCTGCTGGCCTTTACCGTGCTTGGCCTTGCCGGCCTCTTTCGCCACAAAGGCGTTACCGGCTGGATCTCAGGCATCGCACTTGCCATCCTGCTCCGTTTCACCATGCATTTTTTAAGCGGCGTGATCATCTGGCAGTCCTTCGGCCAGCTGTGGGGCGATTTCTTTACGGAAAACACGGTATTGTACAGCCTGCTCTATAACGGGGCATATATGCTGCCGGAAATGATCTTTACCATCATCGGCGCGGTCGTACTGTTAAAGATGCCGAAGGTCGGCAGTTACCTTGCAAAACCGGCTAACTGAGGAATTTCCGATAATGCAGTAAAATTGACAATCGTATCAGAATATGATATCATTATCTCAATAAAAAAGGTGCTGCCGATAGACGGTCAGCCCTTCAAGTTGTTGGGTTCAAAAATAACCGCAAACCTTGCTGGGGGCGGTTATTTTTGTGTCTTATTATTGTTTCCGATGGCATATCCCAATCCAAAAGCTGTCAGCACTAAGCTGATCACGGAAATAAGTCCTTCGATCGTTAACATAAGCATCCCCTCCTCTCTCAAAGATTCCCCAAAGGGTTTCAACCTGATCGGAGGGTCACAATGCCCTCCGCAGAGAGCTAACCGCCTACCGTTTATTATATGGCAACACCTTCAAAACGCATTATAGCATAATCGCGGCAGCAGAACAAGCGTTCTATTTGTCAAATTTTCAGTTTCCGTACCGCTTTATTATATAACTTCTGACGGGAAATCAAACTGTCCGCTTCCACCCACACTTCATATTCGCCCTCGGGTAAAACTCCACCGGCGATACGGGCAGCCAGGCCGGAGAGTTCTACATGGGTCTGCTCGTAGTAGACACGCTCTACATCCGGGCGGTAACGCCGGAAGACCGGCACTTCATAGACCACATCTCCCTGTTTCAGATATACTTTGAACGAATAATCGGCGCTGTCCAGTCCGCGTACATGCGCGTGGATATCGAGCAACACTGCATTCAGTTCCCTGGCATACGGCTTTACATTCAAACGGTCTGAATTCACGATCAGTGCTTCGTTGACCGGAGTAAAGTCCGGTACCTTCTTCATCGGCTGAAGACTTTCTACCGAAGGCAGATCCCGGTTCTCATGCGGCATCCCCGCTTCAAAATTCTGATTGCAGCCGGTCAGTTTGGGATTGTAATACGGATCATGATCCACAAAGGACGGATGTCTGGTGTAGAGGATCACCCGCTCATTAAACAGACGCTGCCGCTTTGCTTCATCCTGATGATCATCTCCACGGGATAAAGATTCGTAATGGTAAAATTTCACATCGTTACGTATCACATTACGGTATTGTTTTTCGATCAGGGAGAAACAGAAATCCACATCATTATAAGCAACCGAAAGTACCTCCGGAAAACCTCCGGCCGCTTCATACTTTTCTTTTGCGATCATCAGGCAGGCCGCTGTCACGCCCACCATATCCACCACGCCGCGGTTACGCCCGCGGTCATAGGAGACGGCATCGCTGTAGCCGAATAACTTGTGCACCGGGCCTTCGTACATATTGGTAATGCCGCAGTGCTGGATCAGGTCGCCGTCAGGATAGTACAACTTCGCCCCCACCGCTCCCGTTTCGGGTAATCTCGCCTGACCAAGCATGCGCTCGATCCAGTCCGGTGTGATCACCTCGGTATCATCATTTAAGAAAACATAGTACGAACCGGCCGCTTCCTTTGCCGCCAGATTACACATCTTTGAAAAATTAAAATCCATAGGGATATAGAGATAACGGTAATCATACTGCTTTGCATAAGCCTCGTATTCCGCCTTTGCCTCCGCGCTGCTGCCGTTATCGATCACGATGATCTCGAGATCCTGATAGGTACTCTTTTCCCGCACCGAAGCCACGGCGCGTTTTAAGATCTGCGGATGGTCCTTGGACGGGATCAGGATGCTCACCTTTTCCCCGGCATTCTCATACACCGGATAACAGAGTCCGTCCGCTTCTTCCTTCCATTCCGCGCTCCTGCCGATGCTTTTCAGGAACGAATTTTTGAGTGCCACATATTCCCGGCCACCGCCAAAAGGTTCCGTGATCAGCATATTGCCAAGGGGCTTCGGTGTTTCTTTGATCGGACGGTGAAACAGAACTGCTGCCTCATGGATATAGACAGGATCATTATGCATAAGATTCAGACACATCCGGTACACAAATGCGAATCCGTTTTTTTCTGCCTCCGGAACATTTTCCGCTGCAATCGTTTTCGCCTCATTCTTTGCTGCCCCGGTACGCACTGCAATAATACCGCCGAGATAAAAACAGGACAGCAGCGTATCCGGTGATGCGTCCGGTTTCAGCCAGGGATAACAGCGAACACCCTCACATCCGTTTCCTTCCGGTGTATACAGATCTTCATCAAAATAGATCCAGTGATGAGATGCACCCACCACCCGATTTTCCAGTTCTTCCGGATCCTCCGGTGCAAAACAGCCGTCATCCGCCGCAAACAGGATCCACTTACAGCCGGAATGTTCCGCTTCAGCAACAGATTCTTCTCCCGCCTTGGAAAAGGGTATGACAAAAAAGGGCGTCCCGCTCAAACGATGCGGTTCATCGCCCACCGGGATCCCCTTTTTCAGCTGCTTGCGCCAGCTGTTCTTCTGACGGTCCAGTTCGGCTTCGTAGGCGGCCAGGGCTTTTTTATGGAGTTGTTCCTGAATGGTTTTTTTTATGATGTTTGACATCTATGTTATCGTTTCCTCTGCATCGCAAGGTATCCCCCCAAAGGTCCCCCCTTGCGAATATCCTAAGGCATCCACCGGCTTCGCCGGTACCCCTTAGGATAAGTCCCACGCGTCTTCTATCTTTTCCAAACGATACCGGATCACCAGTTCCACCGCACGCCCCTTTTTGCCAAGGGGAATCGTGAGGTTCGGGTCATCTCCGTGGAAACAGTATACATTTTCCTGCACTTCGCCACCGTTGCCGGGGATGCGCTTGCCAAGCTTGCCGCCGCCTTCGATCTCCAGCACCGTCAGCACACAGCTCGTCTTAGCCGGGTCGAAACGCACGGCGCGTATCCGCTCCGATAAGGGAATGTGGACTTCCAACGTATGATCCGCCTTCTTTTCCACCTGCGGATACATACTGTCCGCCTCCGAAAAGCCCTTGCCATAGTCAAAATACACCTGTGCCTGATAGTACTGCTCACGATGTACGTTCTTTGCTTCCCAGATCTGCATCATCCATTCGCGCAGCGCCACTTCATTTCCGAGCAGTTCATTCATGCGTCCCAGAGACACGCGGTCTCCGGTGGACATTTTCTGAAACTCCGCTTCTGCTTTTTTCAGCGCCGCCTTATCAAAGCGGTCTTTGGATAAATGCAGGCTCGCAAAATTCGCATCCGTTTCAATCTTCTCCGCATCCGCGTGATCTGCCAGATACACATAAAACGCGCGCCGCACGACCTCTTCCGCCGGTCGCGCTTCCTCTATCGTCCATTCGTAATCAATGAGCTGCCACTGTCCGTTATGGATCAGGATATTGGAAAAGATCATATCCAGATCCGTTACTCTTTCTTTTGCATTGTAAGATGCCAGCTCATAGTACTTCTGCAGCAGTTCCCCGATGCCCGCAGCATCGTTTTCCCTTACCTTCCGGTCCAGCAGGTTCTCCAGCGTTTCCCCTTTCAAAAACGGGAAGCACAATCCGCTGCCGTCTTTGGTACGCTTCACCGGGCATACCGTCAGCGCGCTGCCCTCATAGCGTTTTGCCAGCAGCTTTCCTGCATTTTCGATGGCGGAAATATGTTCCTTTGCCGCTCCGGTACAGGGGTATTTTTCCACGCACACGCCGTCTTTCGTATCCACGATATCTGTGCGGATCGCTTTATCCGCCGCACGGTCGTTGGAATACTTGCTGTAGACCACTTCCGATCCGCCGCCCAATACCACCAGATAGGAATTGGAAAAGATCGGGAAAACCTCTTCACGGATCACACCGTCAAAGGCTCTCTGCTCATCGAATAACAGCATACGGTCACGGTCCAGATGCAGCTGGTTATTGCGCAGTTCTCCCACCTGCGGCAGCCGCCGGTCGGAATACAGCGTGTTCATAAACTTATAATCCGGGTACGGATAATAGAAATGCATCTCTTTGCATCCGGCAGTCTTAAAGATCTGCTCTAATGCCGGCCGGCTGAAGGTCTGTGCCGGGCCGCCGTCCGGATAATCCTCTATGCCGGAATAGAAAGTTCCCAGATGGTCTTCTCTTGCCCCCGCGAAATATTTCATGCCCAGGCGATTTTCGATGGCGACCACGATCCGTCCGTTTTCTTTGGCATGCTTACGGATGATCTCCATAAACCTGCGGTGCGGCTCTGCATCGTGGATATAACTGCCGGCATATTCCAGTACACCGATCAGAAAGATATAATCATAATCCGTATCCAGGGAAGGTTCGATGTCTTCGAAGTTGCCCACCATGATCGTCATATTCTCCGCATCCTTATGACGATAGGCATTGATCAGACTGCGCTTTCTGGACAATTCCACACAGGTAAGTGTGCCTGCTTTTTCGGAAAGCACACCGGAGATGGCGCCGCAGCCGGAGCCCACCTCCAGTACCTTCGCGCCTTCGGGGATACGCAGCCAGGATACGATATTTTCCCGCAGATCCGATAAATGATACAGGATCGGCCAGTTTTTACGCTCTGCGATGATGGCAGGGTATTCGCCCGGTGCATGATCCTTTACGATCTGCAGCAGTTCGTCTTCGACCGCGCCGTCGCAATATAAGTCGGCTCCGCCGTAGAAGCGGAGATCTAAGGTAACTTTGCCGATTGTTTCTGTGTTTGTGTTTGACATATTAATACCTTTTGTCCTTAAAGCAAGATAGATTAAATATCTTTCACAGTCACTTTAGAATTCATATCATAGAAACCAACCGTGTTCTTCTCAGAGACGACAGTCAGCTGCAGCGCGTCGTAAAGACGGTGGTAAACCGTGAAGTCATCTCCCTCATAGCCGGTGCAGCCAAAGGAAAGCAGATATTCGCCGCCCTGCAGATCCACCTGCTGCGTGAAGGTGATCTCCTTCTTTTCGCCCGCCTTGCAGGGATCTAAGAAAGCTTTTTCAAACATGGTGTTGGTGCCGCAGATCTCGGTGCCCTTTACATCCTTAAAAGACAGCGCAAAGATCGGCGCCGGTACATCCTGCCGGATCTCCACCTTCATATGGACGGTACATTCCGTTCCCTTCATCACGGCATTGATGCGCCGTCCCTGCGGATCCGTCACATATACTTCCGTGATCTGTGCCTTGCCGGAGCCGTATTCCAGCGTTTCCACATCTTCAACATTTTCCGGATCACCGTTCTTTGATGAACTCTCTTTTTTTCCGGATGTCTCAGTCTTTTCTGAACCACCGGCTTCCGCTTCCGTCTTTTCTTCTACTGCTTCCGCCGGTGCCTCGTATTGCCCCACCAGCACCTGCTTGTAGATATCCAGCATCTTCTTTGGTGCGCCTTCGCCCAGCTTCTTTCCTTTTTCCAGCAGGATCACGCGGTCGCAGTATTTTGCGATGCTCGACATATCATGACTTACGAACAGGATCGTCTTGCCCTGCTCCTTGAATTCTTCAAACTTATGATAGCATTTCGACTGGAAGAACACGTCGCCGACGGACAACGCCTCATCCACGATCAGGATCTCCGGTTCGATATTGATAGCCAGCGCAAAGGCCAGACGGACGAACATACCGGAAGAATAGGTTTTCACCGGCTGATGCACAAAGTCGCCGATATCGGCAAATGCCAGGATATCATCCAGTTTTGCATCAATCTCCTCTTCGGAAAAGCCGATCATAGTGCCATTCAGATAAATATTCTCCAGTCCGGTATATTCCGGATTGAAACCTGCCCCCAGGTCCAGGAGAGCAGAGATCCGCCCGTTTACGTTCACTTCGCCGGAAGTCGCATTCAGAACACCGGTAATGATCTTTAAGATCGTGGATTTGCCGGAACCGT
>JAFWRC010000108.1 GCA_017508825.1 Lachnospiraceae bacterium | reverse complement strand
TTGCGACCGGTTGCGGAAGTAATGATTACATTAAGGGCAGCTTTTTAGAAATACTTAAGCCACGTAATCTGCACCCCAAACGGTTGTGATGACCACAGACGCATCGATACCCTTGGCTGCGCCGGGCGTGACTCCCCGATCAACCGGAATTTGCACAAAAATAAGGCAGGGGATCAACCCCTGCCTTAGCTCGCGCTGAAATTTAGTTCACGGATAGCGGACTGCGTTCAAAGATGTCCCCGTTAAAGATGCATCCCGTTGCCACGGTCCCCTGGGTATCCCCGTTATCAAAAGCCCCGTTAAAGATGCAGTTATCAAAACGAAGATCCGTTGCCACCGTCTGACCGGTGTGCGATAAGACAAGCAGTGCGTAATCGCACCAGAGCCCGCCCGTGCCTTTATAGGGCGCCGCTTTGCCGTAAGAGCTGAACACGGTATCCTGTACCGAAATGTGATTGCAGCAATAGAAGCTGCCAGAGCTCGAACGGTTCGGCTCGATGTTCATCGCCGCCATCGGCGCCGTGCCCTGTGCGCCATGCAGATCGCAATTAGCGAGCGTTACATTATCGGCGCGCACTACAGAGATATTGCTTCGGCTGTTATCAAAGATCTCGCAGTTTTTGATCGTCACATCAAAGCACTCCGTTTTTTTACCGCTGTCTGCCAGGTAGATACCGTCCCCGCGATTGGAGGAGATCTTCATGTTTTCGATCGTTGCATGCGCACGGTCTACCGCAACGCCATGTCCGTATCCTAGCTCATCGCTGCCGTGGCCTGCACGTTCCCCGATCAGCTGACCACCGCTTATGCTGACATTGTTCGCATGGATCAGGATCGCATTATATCCGGAATAGCTGTTGGACGCCAGACGCAATACCGCATTTTCATCCATCACCAGATGCACGCCTTCATACTGGAACAGCAATGCGCTTTTGCCCTCGCCGCCCTGTATGCTGATATCATACACACCGGCCGGCAGATACACCGTATGATGGTCGGTATCTACCGCCGCCACGGTCAGCGCATGATTGATCTCTGCCGTATCATCGATCCCGTCATTCGGGGTCACTGAGAATTCCTTATCCGTCACCGGATTGATGCATTTATCCGGTACCGCGGTCGACATCCGGTAGGTTCCCACACCGTTTCCGGCGCTGGTAGCCGGTCCTTCTTGGGAAAGCATTCCGTTGTTCACATAGAAAGTATCACCGTCATATTCCACCATTCCGGTAAAGGAAGTCGCCAGCTTGCCGTTGATCACATAAAACCATGCCCCGTCATACTCCGCAAGTCCCGTATACTGCGTCTGCGCCTGCCCCTTTGCGAAGAAATACCAGTCACCGTCCGTTGTGTTCTCCGGATCCTGCATCAGCCCGGAATATTCGCCGACGATACGTCCGGCCGCTACCGCAAACAGTCCCCCATCATACTCTACAAAAGCATTCATATCGATCTGAACAAGACCGCTTTTGATATAGAACCATTCCCCGTCATATTCTGCCAGGCCTTCGTGCTTCTTCTGTACCTGTCCGCCGGCACAGAAGTAGAATTTCAGATTTCTCTCCGAACTGTTCGGATCGATCTGTACACCGTTTTTGTCCGTCTGCATCGTTCCGTCTTCTACATAAAACAGTTCTCCGTCATACTCTGCAAAACCGGTATAGCTTTCATCACGCTTCCCGTTTTCGATATACACCCATGGCTTGTCCTTTTCCGATTCCGCCACTGCCAGACCGGTATAATTCTTTACTTCTTTCTCCTTGATATAAACACTTCCGTCCTTCCAGACCGGCACGTCTCCCTTGCCGGCTCCGGTATTCTCTGCGCTTTCGGTTTCTTCCGTCAGCTCTTCCTCATCTTCCTCCTCCGGACTGTCTTCTGCATCCTCTTCCTCTACCGCTTCCTCTTCAAACTTTTCCTCCAGGAGATCACCGAAATCCGCTTCCGCAAACAGCTCTCCCTCCGTCTCATCAGAAAAAACTTCTTTCTCCGGTGCTGCATACGCCGGTATCACGCCCAGTTGCGATGCGGTCATGACCATGGAAATACCAATACCGAGTTTTCTTACCCATTTGTTTGCCATTGCAGTAACCTCCTTATTTTTATTCCTCTTTTTTGCGCTCCCTGCGGAAGATGATCTCCGCAGTAACTTTAATCATCCATTCCTCAACAGGAATCATGATATACACACACAGCACGATCAGAAAGACTGTGTATAACAGTGCGATCAGCGGATGGAAAAGCCGGATCTCAAACCCGAGTTTTCCGGCCACTCCCGGAACCAGAAATTTCATGATATATTCATTGCCGCAGAGAAACAGCGTCTTTCTTCCCATATGCGCCAGCTGCGGCACTCTTACCAATAACCGTGCACTCATCAGGACCGCCATACTGATGAGGATCGCCTTGACCGCCACCAGAAGCAGGATCACATTATCGTTATTGATATAGGGCCACGACAAAAGATCAACTCCAAAGAGCACTCCTGCCGAATATGCAAGCGTTACGATATAGATCACAAGAAACAGGATCTTCTTTGTTTTGCTGTCCAGCTGAAACAGCCGGATCAGATACGGATACGCCAGATAACCGGCCGCAAAAAAGATCATATAATATAGCGCGCTGTCGATATTGTACGGGATACGCGGATCCGCAAAAGGCCCCGGTTTTAACCCATACGTGGTAAACAAAAAACACAGCAGCGGGATCAAAAAAATCAGTACTTTCCGCTTCGTATATTTGATCGCCTTAAACATTACCTCCATTACGAAAAGACATGTCAGAAACCAGAGCGCCAACGCAAAGAAACGGTTCCGGATCGCCCCCAGCAGGATCTGCAGCAGGTATTCGTCCACATGATCAAACAGATGCGCCTTCCCCTGGGTATACATCTTCGGCGGTATCGATACCAGCGCAAATCCGTAAAAAGGAAGCAATATCCTCTGCGCCCGTTTCAGAATATATTTTCCGAAATTCTCCTCACGGTCATAGGTGTTCATGCAACCGGAAAGAAAAAAGAAAAAGGGAACATGGAACGCAAATACAAAACCATATGCCGTCCCCGCCTGCTCTCCGAAATGCCCAAGATAAATGGCGATCATCCCGAACAGTTTCGCAATATCGATCCACTCGACCCGTTTCTGCCCGGAGGCAGTTTCCGCTTTTTCTTTTATCGAAAAAATATCCCGCAAAACTCCCATTTACCTTACCATTCCCGCCCGGCCGTTTTAATCCGAAACCCACAGATTCAGATCGCAGATGCCGGTCACGCCGGGTACATGTGCCTTTTCCGAATACTGCCATCCCTGTACGGGATAGGGATAATAGATATAATTATCGTAAAATGCATACCATACAAGATAATCCTGTATCTCCGACGGCTCCAGCATTTCAAAGAAGCTGACAACACCGCCGTAGATCATCGGTGTGTATCCCGCTGCCTTTATATCCTCCAGGAACGTACGTACATAGCGTGTACGATCGGTCTTATCCAGTGCATCTGCTCTTGCCGTATCCGTCGTGATGGGTTCCACATCGATCGCCACCGGCAGATCGATTTTGTACGGCTTCAGCTGCTCAAGCACAAGTTCCGCCTCTTCATGTGCCTCTTTCTCCGAGATCGCCTGTGAGAAAAAGTATACCCCTACCTTGATCCCTGCATCCTTTGCCGCCTGTACGTTTGCCTCAAAGCACTCGTCGATCATCAGCTTTCCGCTGCCATACCCACGATATCCTAAACGGATCATCGCGTGTTTGATCCCGGCGTCTGCAACCGCCTGCCAGTCGATCTCGCCCTGAAACTGGGATACATCCAGCATCGGCACGGATCTCACTTCTCCGTCCACCACATACTGATACCAGCCGTGTTCGTCTTTTTCCAGACGATCCCTGGTCAGTTCATTTTTCGGATAACTTTCATCCACCGGAACAAAACGGTAGCCGCCCGGTATCTGATAAAAAACGTAATCCGGATAAAAACTGCGCAGCGTCGTGGTCATCCCGGCCCCCGGCTCCTCCAGGGCCAGGCGCAGCTCCTCACGTATCTGCTTCCTCTGCTCCTCTGCGGCATCTTCCGTGATCTGCACCACGATATCATCCAACGCTTCCTGCGTGTACAGCTTCGGATTTTCCTGCTCCTCGCGCTGTATCTGTGCCAGTGCCTCCTCTGCTTTAGCCCGCTCCTTTTTTTCTTCCCGCAGCAGCATCGCCAGGATCGTGATCACCACCGCTGCCACCAGTATTGCACCATACAGCAGCAACAGCATGGAACTCTGTCTCTGCCGGCTGCTCTTTTTTCTGCGTTCCTTATATCTCTGCAGCGCTTTTTCGTGCTCCTCGCGCTGCTGCTCTTCTTCCTTCTTGTGTTCTTCTCGGATCTCCATTCCCGGTTCCAATATCTGATCCCCCTCTTTATGTATACCGGTTTCATTGTACCACACATTGCAGTATATGCCAAAACCTCTTTCACTTTTGTATATATGTACACACAAATATCACTTTTATATGTAGGGAAAATGTGCTAAAATGGGATTATGGAACAGTATGAGCAGCAGGGCGGACAAGGCGTGCCGCCGCAACAATTTTATCAGAATATGCCGGTTCGCCCGGTAGCAAACAGTATGACGGTCCTGGCTCTGATATTTGCCGTTATTGCGGCACTTACCATTCTGACCGGCATCTTCCCTGTTTTTTTCGGAAGTCTGGCCATCCTGTTTGCGATCCTGTCCAAAGGAAGCAACCTGAAAATGGACGCCAGCGGAAAGATCAGCACCACGATTGCAACGCTGAGTATCGTATTGGGAATTGTGATCACCGGTGTTTCCATGTACAAGATCACATATGATCCCGAAACGAAAACTATGGTTAATGATGCCTTTGAGCAGATGTACGGTGTCAGTTTTGACGAATATATGGAACAGATGCAGCGGTTCTATGAAAATCCGAATGAACCGCCCGAATTTCTGAATAACATGCCGCAACATGGAGAGGTTGATATGCTATGATGGATCCTTTCGGGCCGCTCGGCTACCAAAGTGCATACGGGAACATCGCCAGCGCCATGCAGGCAGGCAATGCACGCATGGAGTATCGTCCTGTGCTGTACGGCACCGATGGCAAGCCGGTGAATTCCGAAGATAAGGATGTACAGAACGGCATCGACGATCCGATCGCAAAGGCATCCGGCAAAAAGGAATGCCAGACCTGCAAAAACCGTAAATATGTCGATGGTTCGGACGAAAACGTGTCCTTTAAAAGCGCAGCACGGATCAATCCCAATGCGGTTGAATCAAAAGTCCGTGCTCATGAACAGGAACATGTAGCAAATGCTTATGATAAGGCTGAGCAGAACGGCGGAAAAGTATTGCAGGCCAGTGTGACCTTAAAATACGCCATCTGTCCGGAATGCGGACGATCCTATTGCGCCGGCGGACTTACGTCCACAAAGATTGCCTATAAAGAAGACACACCCTATGGCAGGAATCAAAAATCACTTGGGAAGGAAGCAGCCACAGGCAACAACATAGATCTGGCTGTGTAGTATTATGAACGGATATAAAACTTCAACAGAACTGAAAGCAAATGCCAGAGGCATACTGATCGGCAATTACGGGCGGGTAGTACCCGCTCAGCTTATGTATATTCTTTTTGTTTATTTTGTCGACATGCTGAACGGCGGCATAATGACCGGGGGAAGTTTTTCTTTTCTGCGTTCTGCGATCGCTTTTGGCATTGCCTTTATCGCTGCAGTCTTTACGGAACTGTTAAAATTCGGTCTCTGCCGTTTTTATATGAATGTATGCTGTAATTTTCCTGCCAGCGTCGGTGACTTATTCCGCGGTTTCCGTTTCGCAGACGACCGACCGGCCCGGATCGGTGTACTTCTGGTCAGCCGGATGATCTTTTATCTGTGTCCGTCCTTTGCAGTCTTTGCGCTGTATGCCATCACTAACAACCATTATCTGCTTCCGCTGGCATCGCTGGTCGCAGTCGTCGGCTTGGTGTTTTACTACATCTTCCGCCTGAATATGTCCCAGTGTTATTACCTGCTTCTGGACTTTCCGGAGAAGGATGCAAATGAGATCGTTCGCCTTTCCAAATGGCTGATGCAGGGCCAGAAGATGCGGCTGTTCTATCTGCAGGTCAGCCTTATTCCCATCATTCTGCTATCGATCATTCCCTGCGGCATCGGACTGCTCTGGGCAATGCCCTATGCAAATACTTCCTTTGCCTGCTTCCATCTGAACCTGACTGCACAGGCTGCAGCAAGATCCTGATTAAAAAGATAAGCCAAGGGGACGGTTCTTATGGCAACAAGATCAAAGATCTTTAGCCACAAGAACCGTCCCCTTGGCTTATCCATCTGTTTAATTAAATATCCGTATCGTCTTCCGCTCCGCCCTCAAGCAGCGCGCCCTGACTCTTCTTTTTCAGATATGCATTGATGAACCGGTCAATATCGCCATCCAGTACGGCATCGGCATTACCGGTCTCCTCCTGCGTCCGCAGATCCTTGACCAGCTGATATGGCTGCAGGAAGTAGGAACGGATCTGGCTGCCCCAGGCAATCGACTTCAGATCGCCCTGAATACCTTTCATCTTCGCTTCTTCTTCTGCCTGTTTTAATACCAGCAATTTACCACGCAGCATTTCCATTGCCTTGTCCTTGTTCTGGAACTGGGAACGCTCATTCTGGCACTGTACCACGATACCGGTCGGCAAATGTGTGATACGGATCGCCGAAGATGTCTTGTTGATGTGCTGACCGCCGGCGCCGCTGGAACGATAGGTATCGATACGCAGATCATCCGGATTGATCTCAATACCCGCGTCATCTTTCAGCTCCGGCACCACATCTACAGATACGAACGAGGTCTGACGTTTGCCCTGCGCATTGAATGGTGAGATACGCACCAGACGGTGCACGCCCTGCTCGGATTTTAAATATCCGTATGCATTCTCGCCATTTACCTGAAAGTCCACGGATTTGATACCCGCTTCGTCTCCGTCCTGCATATCCAGCAGTTCCAGGCTAAAGCCCTTCTTATCTACCCAATGGCTGTACATACGGTAAAGCATGCTTGCCCAGTCACAGCTCTCCGTACCGCCGGCGCCGGCATTGATACGCATGATCGCATTATTTGCATCATACTCGCCCGTCAGCAGTGTCTGCAGACGGATCACATCCAGCTTGCTGATGAAATCATCCAGCTCACTGCGTACTTCTTCGATCATCGAAGTATCGTTTTCCTCATTGCCCATCTCGATCAGGGTCTGGATATCCTCAAAAGCCTGCGTCAACGCATCACAGGTCTCTACGGTATCCTTCATATTCTTGGCATCTTTGGAAAGCTTGTTGGCTCTTTCCGGATCACTCCAGAAATCCGGAGAAGCCATTTCCATATCCAATTCTTCAATCCGCTTCTTTTTATTATCAATGTCCAGGGAATCCCTTACTTCTTTTAAGGTATCCTTGTACTGCATCAGTTCCAGTTTCATCTGGTCCAATTCAACCATGCTGATTCTCCTCCTTACTCCGTCTCAATCAAACCGGGTATATATATTACGGGGACCATCCGGCTGCTCAGCCGAAATCCGTCAGCCCGGATCCTTCCGGGACAATTCCTAAAATGCGGGCAATCCTGCCATATCAAAGTACAGCAAAATCACCCGCATCCTAAATCCGGCTGTCAGTCTCTTCCCATGTGGCAGTTCTTATACTTCTTTCCGCTTCCGCAAGGGCAGGGATCGTTCGGATATACCTTGTCTGCTTCACGCATCTTCGGTTTCTTCTGAGCGGAATCATCCTTGTTGGTACCGGTCACCTTAGCCACCTGTTCACGCTCTACCTTCTGCTCTACCTTAACATGGAACAGCAGACGTACGGCATCCTCACGAATTGCCTGCTCCATGGCATTGAACATTTCAAATGCACTGATCTTGAACTCGGAGAGCGGATCCTTCTGTCCCATGCTGGACAGACCGGACGCCTTCTCCAGCTGATCCATATCGTCGATATGATTCATCCACTTGCGGTCGATCACACGCAGCAGGATCACGCGCTCTACCTCACGGATCTGCTCCGGCTCCGGGAACTCCGCTTCCTTCATCTCATAAAGCTTCACAGCCTCTTCCTTCAGCTGCTGCATCAGCTCGTTCTTCTTTTTCTTGCCGACACGCTCTTTGCTGATCGGCTCCAGCGGAACGATCGGCAAAAGCAGATTGTTCAGCTCGTTCAGATCCCAGTTATCGGAATTGTTGTCTTCTCCGATCACGGTATCCACAGCGCCTTCCACGATATCCGTGATCATCTTGTAGACCACGTCACGCATACTCTCGCCATCCAGCACGCGCTTACGTTCTGCATAGATAACTTCACGCTGCTCATTCATTACCTGGTCATACTGCAGCACGTTTTTACGTCTGGAGAAGTTATTATTCTCGATACGCTTCTGAGCCCGCTCGATCGCACTGGAAAGCATTCCATGCTCAATCCTCTGGTTCTCCGGAATACCGAGCGCATTAAAGGTATTGATCAGTCTCTCAGAACCGAACAGACGCATCAGATCGTCTTCCAGAGAGATGTAGAATACGGATTCGCCCGGGTCACCCTGACGTCCGGCACGACCACGCAGCTGGTTGTCGATACGACGGGATTCGTGTCGTTCCGTACCGATGATGAGCAGACCGCCCAGTTCCAGCGACTTCTCATCCAGCTTGATATCGGTACCACGACCTGCCATGTTGGTTGCGATGGTTACCGCGCCATGGATACCGGCATCTGCTACGATCTCTGCTTCCTTCTCGTGATACTTCGCATTCAACACATTATGTTTGATGCCTTCTTTGGTCAGCATGCGGCTGAGTTCCTCGGATGCATCGATATTGATCGTACCCACCAGGACCGGCTGTTCTCTGTCGTGCGCTTCCTTGATGCGCTCTACGATCTCATGCAGCTTTTCCTTACGGGTCTTGTATACACAATCGTTCTGATCGATACGCTGTACCGGACGGTTGGTCGGGATCGTGATTACGTCCATACCGTAGATATCACGGAATTCCTGTTCCTCGGTCAATGCGGTACCGGTCATACCTGCTTTCTTCTCAAACTTATTAAAGAAGTTCTGGAAGGTGATCGTTGCCAGAGTCATAGACTCACGCTTGATCTTTACATGCTCCTTTGCTTCGATTGCCTGATGCAGACCGTCGGAGAAACGGCGTCCCGGCATCAGACGTCCGGTAAAGGAGTCTACGATGATGACCTGATCATTGTCCACCACATAATCCTGATCCTTAAACATCAGGTAATTTGCACGCAGCGCCAGGATCATATTGTGCTGGATCTCACTGTTTTCCGTATCTGCCAGGTTGTCGATATGGAAAAACTTCTCAACGCGTTCCACACCTTTGGAGGTCAGCGTTACATTCTTGTCTTTCTCATTCAGAACGAAATCACCGGTCTCTTCTTCCTCTTCCTTGCCGTCACTGCCAAGCATGCTGTCCATCACGGCATCCAGCTTGTAGACCATCTCCTCGTCCTTACCACGCTTCATCTGCTTTGCCAGGACATCACAGATCTCATAGAGCTTGGTCGCCTTACCGCTCTGACCGGAAATGATCAGCGGGGTACGCGCTTCGTCGATCAGCACGGAGTCAACCTCGTCGATGATGGCGTAATGCAGTCCGCGCAGAACCAGCTGTTCTTTATAGATGACCATGTTGTCACGAAGATAATCGAAACCGAGTTCGTTGTTCGTAACATAGGTAATATCGCAATTATATGCAGCACGGCGCTCATCCGGCTTCATATCATTTAAGATCACACCGACTTTCAAACCCAGGAATTCATGGATCTGTCCCATCCACTCGGCATCACGCTTTGCCAGATAATCATTGACCGTAACAACGCATACGCCCTCTCCGGCCAGTGCATTCAGATAAGCCGGCAGAGTGGATACCAGCGTCTTACCTTCACCGGTACGCATCTCGGCGATACGTCCCTGATGCAGCACGATACCACCGATCAGCTGCACACGGAAATGCTCCATATTCAGCACGCGCTTACCAGCCTCACGCACGGTCGCAAATGCTTCCGGAAGCAGGCTGTCCAAAGACTCCCCGTCTTTGTAACGCTTCTTGTATTCTTCGGTCTTTGCTTTCAGTTCCTCATCCGACAGTGCCTGCATCTGCGGGCGCAGGGATTCAATCTTGTCTACGATGGGTTTGATACGCTTCAGCTCTCTCTCACTGTGGGTACCAAATACCTTATCGATCAATGATGCCATGATATTTCAAACATCCTTTCTTTTTTCTGAGCCCGGGCATAATACGCCCATGACCATACAAGGTAATATAATAGCAGAAAACTGCTCAAAAAGCAAATTTTTCTGTAACAGCTTCCCTAGCGGTTTTCTTTGAGCACTTTCTGATAGATCTCATAGGTTTCCCTGTCAAAACACGAGAATACGATAACCATGCCATAATCTCTGTGCTGCGCGATCCATCCCGCCGCAACTGCCAGCGCGATCGTCGCAGCTTCCTCTTTCGGATAACCGTAGATTCCTGTTGAGATAGCCGGAAACGCAATGCTGTGGATCCCCTTTTCCCTGGCCAGATCCAGGCTGTTCTGATAGCACGCTGCCAGCATCTGCGCATCCTGTTCTTTCCCATGATAGACCGGTCCTACGGTATGAATGATATGTTTGGCTTTCAAACGGTATCCCTTGGTGATCTTGGCCTGTCCGGTCTTACAGCCGTGCAGTTCCCGGCATTCTTCCAGCAGTTCTTTTCCCGCTGCCCGGTGGATCGCGCCATCCACGCCACCACCGCCCAGCAGGCTGGAGTTTGCCGCATTTACAATGCATTCGATATCCATCTTTGTGATGTCGCCGATATCAAACAGGATCTTATTCTCCACCGGCACGGTCTTCTCGCCGGCCAGTGTCCTGGCGATCAGTTCTTTGGAAAACAGAAACATCTTTCCGAATGGATTGATCACAATCCCCTCTTCCTGTTTAAAATCCTTCGCACCCTTCAGTACGCTTTCCATCGGGATCATAACCGTCGTACTCTTCTGCCCCTTATTTGCCTCTTCCAATGAGGTAAACGCCACATTCCAGCGCTTGCCGTCATCGGACTGCATCTGCTGCAGGCGAAGATCCGGCAGACCGGTACTGTTTTGTCTGCCCGGCCGCATGCTTTTCACCTCGGCTTCCGGCTGCATGACCGGGATCACCAGATCTGCACCTTCCTCGATGCGTTTCCGAAATGCCTCTGCCACATTTTCCAGCGCCTGCACACCGCCTTTCTCATGCAAGGCTGCGATGGCATCTTCGATAATTTTATTTCCCTGCAAGCGATCTTCCATTTTGCTTAGCTCCCATTCTCTGATTTTACGTTTTTCCCGGCGGGCCATGGTTTAGATAAAACAACAGACCGGCCCCTGTTCAGAGCCGGCCTGCAGTCATTTTCGTACGGGTTCTCAATACTTCATTGCTTCTTCTTCGCCGTTCAGCACGCGCAAACCGCCCTGTGCCAGCGCAAGCAGTTCGTCTTCCCCCGGATATACCGTCAGCGGTGCGATCCAGCTCACCTTGCGGGTAAACTCTGCAACCACCAGCTTGGAATATGCAATACCGCCGGTCAGGATGATCTGGTCTACCTTTCCTTCCAGAACCGCTGCCTGTGCACCGATATTCTTGCTGATCTGATAAATGAATGCGTTGTATACTTCTTCCGCCTTCTTATCACCTTCTTTGATCTTTTCTTCTACCACGCGGGCATCGTTGGTCCCCAGGTATGCATTGAAACCGCCGTTACCGACCAGCATCTTATAGATGGTCTTCTCATCATACTTGCCGGAGAAGCACAACTTAACCAGTGCCCCCGGAGGTACTGCACCGGCACGCTCCGGTGAGAATGCGCCGTCGCCGTCCAGTGCGTTGAACACATCGATGATACGGCCGTTCTTATGTGCGCCGACGGAAACACCGCCACCCATATGTACCACGATCAGGTTCAGATCTTTATAATCCCTACCGATCTCTTTTGCATAACGCTTTGCTACTGCCTTCTGGTTCAGTGCATGGAACACACTGGTACGCGGCAGCTCCGGCACACCGGAATACCTTGCCAGCGGCTGCAGCTCGTCTACAACTACCGGGTCAACGATAAAGGACGGGATGTTTACGCTGTCCGCGATCTCGCGTGCCAGGATACCGCCCAGGTTGGATGCGTGCTGGCCCTGCTTACCGATCTTCAGATCCTCCAGCAGATCGTCGGATACCGGATAGGTGCCGCCCGGTATCGGCTTTAACATACCGCCACGGCCTACTACTGCTGCCAGCTCTTCCACCTTTACACCCTTAGATGCAATGAAGTCCATGATGATCTTCTTGCGGAAATCCTTCTGATCTACGATGGTCGCATACTGTGCGATCTCTTCGGTAGTATGACGCAGGGTCTCCTCAAATAACAGTTCCTCATCCTCGAACACGCCGATCTTGGTCGATGTTGATCCCGGATTGATGATCAATAACTTTGCCATGTTAAAGTCTCCTTTTTCCAATTGGTTCCGGCCCGTTCGTGCCGTCTTCTATTCATACGCTCACTACTATATCACTTTTCCGAAGTTTTTCCAAGCCCCGAGAAAAAACGCATTTTTTACAAGTCCTGCAGTGTCTGATCCGCAGGAGTTTCGGAATTCTCCTGCTTAAAAAGAATGATCGCATGTTTGGTCATTGCGCCCTTACAATTCCAGCAATAATCCTCGCCGGAGCGCCTGCCTTTGCCGCAATACGGGCAGGACTCCACTCCGCAAATTCCCATAATGATCCCTTCTACGAGCAGAAACAGTACACCGCCACCTGCAACGAGCGGTTGTTTTGTGATCGCAAAACCTGCTATCACTACGCCAATCGTCATCACAAGTATTACCGCAGCAGTCGTTCTCTTTCTCTGATACCGGTCAAACTTTTTGACTACGGATTCCCTGTAAATCCTCCAGATCTCCTCCTTCGGGAGCAGCGGAAAGTGCGCCATCATTCCTTCCTGATCCAATCCCGCCATGCACATATCCTCTGCCGGCTTGGTATCATATACAACGCCCATTTCCGGCATCGGCTCCTGCTGCGCATCTTTATTTCGAATATATTTTCGCAGCGCTATGTAGGCCTGATGTCTTCCTGTGGCAGCAAACGCAAAGATCCCCAGATCAATTACCGCTGCAAACCCGAACATCAAAATCTTCATCGTATGCAGATCCGAATCCAAAAGAAAGGACACTACATGTCCTATAAAAACCGTAAGGATCAGCAACCCCAATAACTCTTGCGGCTGATACAACTTACCTACACCGTCTCCTTCCCAAAAATCATAATCGTCATATCTCATACCGCCGAATTTTCCCAGTCGAAAGAGTCTTACTTCGGCCCGCCCCTGCTCCGGCTGATACAACATGATCGTGGGATACTTCTTTTCGATCAAAATCCGGTATACCTTATGCAATCCAAAAAGGATCGGCAAAATAATACATGAAATCTTTGCTATTTCTATGAAATTTGATGACATAATCCCTCCCCCGCTTTCTCATCAGCTGCCTGTACAACGGTTCTGCCTGTATCATACCGCAAAAGCCGGATGGTTTTCTACCAATCCGGCTTGAAATACATGCTACTGCAGGTTGCCTTTTCGGTTTTCTGAATGCATCACTGTCCCTTCCAATGCAGACGATGCAGTTCTCCGGCCTGCTCCATCCCGGCAAAGCCCTGCTGCCTCAGTGCCTCATAAAGGACGATACTCGCAGAATTGGCCAGATTCAGGGAGCGGATGGTCGGCAGCATCGGGATACGGATGCACTGCTCCTCGTGATCCACCAGGATCTCTTCCGGAATGCCGGCACTCTCCTTGCCGAACATAATATAGTCCTCCGGGCCGTACGCCACATCGGTATAGCAATACTTTGCCTTGGTGGTCGCGTACCAGATCTTTGCCCCGGGATTGCGCTCCAAAAAGTCTTCGTAATTGAGATACCGGGCATAGTCCAGCTGGTCCCAATAATCCATCCCGGCGCGTTTGACTGCCTGCTCGGTCAGACGAAAACCCAGCGGTTCGATCAGATGCAGTTTGGTGCCGGTTGCCACACAGGTACGCCCGATAGCGCCGGTATTGTGCGGGATCTCGGGTTGATGTAATACGATATTCATACGATATCCTCTCCATAAAAAACAGCCATTCACTGCATTGCTGCCGCAAATGGCTGTCGGTTCCTTAGTCGTTTGATTTATGCGTTCTGGAAATGCTCAGCTACGATCGCTGCCAGTGCCAGAGAGTTCACCTTTACCTCGGTGGAATCGGAACGGCTGGTCAGGATGACCGGAGCCTTGGTACCGGTCATGATGTTACCGTTCTTGCAGTCGCACAGATGGGTCAGGGTCTTGTAAACCAGGTTGCCTGCGTGGATGTCCGGGAACAGGATCACATCGGCATCACCAACGATCTTGCGGCCTTCTGCGCCCTTGTGCTTTGCAGCTTCACGGTCGATTGCAAGGTCTAAGGACAGCGGTCCGTCTACGATGCAGCCGCTGATCTTGCCTTCTGCGCACATCTTGGTCAGTTCGTCTGCTTCTACCGTTGCCGGCATCTTCGGGTTTACTACCTCTACAGCAGCAACCGGAGCTACCTTCGGCTCTGCGATACCGCAAGCCTGCGCGATCTCTACAGTGTTGTTGATGATCGCTACCTTATCGTCCAGTGTCGGATACGGAATGAATGCCACGTCGCTTAAGAACAGAAGACCTTCATGGCCTTTGATCTCAAATACGCATACGTGAGACAGCGTCTTGTCGGTACGCAGACCCACTTCCTTATCCAGCACGCTCTTTAAGAAGTTCTTGGTATCGATGATACCCTTCATATACATATCTGCCTTGCCGTTATGTACCAGCTCTACTGCCTTATGAGCTGCAGCGATCATATCCGGCTCGTCGATCACTTCAAACTGGGACAGGTCGATGTTCATCTCTTTTGCAATGGACTCCATCTTTGCCTTGTCGCCTACCAGGATCGCATCTGCGATACCCTTCTTCTTTGCTACATCTACTGCCTCCAGTACGGCGCTGTCCTGTGCGCATGCTACGGAAACCTTCTTGGTGCTTACGGAAGACACCTTTGACAACAGATCATCAAAACTCTTGCTCATTTTTCCACTCCTTTATATTGTTTGCTTACCTGCGGCCTTCCCCCGTGCCGCTTGTCCTCTTTCGGGCAATTTGCCCCACTAGTGCATTAGTTTATAACATCCACCAATGAAAAGCAAGTTTTTTCCATATCTCATTTTTCGATGCGGTAACTGCCGTCTCCGTCCGTTCGGATCGATGTCGAGAACAATGTCTGCGCCGCTTTGATCAGATATTCCGTGTCCTTTGCACCGGCAGTCTCATAGGAAGAATGCATTGCTAGCTGCGGCAGACCGATATCCACGGTGTTAATGGGCACCTGGGCTCCGGAAATATTGCCGAGCGTAGAGCCGCCGATCATATCCGAGCGGTTATGAAACTCCTGTACCGGCACATCCGCCATGCGGCACAGTTCCCGGAAGATCGCGCCGGATACCGCATCCGTCGTATACTTCTGATTGGCGCTGTACTTGATCACAATGCCGCCGTTTAGATACGGGCGGTTCGTCGGATCCGCTTTCTCGGTATGATTGGGATGTACCGCATGCGCATTGTCTGCCGATACCATAAAACCGCTGCGCACCAGCCGGTGATAATCTTCCTCCGTACCTCCCAAAGCCGCATTGATCCGGTGCAGCACATCCGAAAGAAAAGTGGACGCCGCCCCCTGCTTGGTGGTGCTCCCCACTTCTTCATTATCATATACGCAATGTACCGCGATACTCTTTCCGGCCTTTGCGCTCAAAAAACCCTGCAAAGAGGCATAGGCACACTGCAGATCGTCCAGCCGTCCGCTGGCGATAAACTCGTTCTTAAGTCCGAAACAGGTTCCCTTTACCCTGCTGTACAGATACAGCTCCGTCTCCAGGATCTGCTCCGGATCTGCGTCACATTCTTCGGCGATGAGCCGCAGGAAACTTCCCTTCGCATCTTCCCCGGCTTCTGTAAAGAGCGGCAGCATATCCTTCTGCACATTGATCTTGACACCGTCATTCGCTTCGCGGTTCATATGGATCGCCAGCCTGGGAATGATCAGCAGATCCCGGTCTACGCAAACCAGCCGGCTCTCAATCCCTTCTTTCGTACGCACCAGTACCCTGCCTGCCACAGACAGCGGCCGGTCAAACCAGGATTCGCAGATCATGCCGCCGTATTTCTCAATGTTCAGCTTCACATATTTCTGTTCTACCCCGATCTCCGGATCTGTTTTGATCCGGAAGGTCGGCGAATCACAGTGGCTCGCCATGATCTGAAACCCGGACGGTTCTTTTTTCGGGATCCTAAATGCGATCAGGGCGGACCCGTTTCTGGTCACATAGTAGGTCTTCCCTTTCACGAGTTTCCATGCATCCGTCTCCGAAAGCCGGATGGCCCCCTTCTCTTCCAGTTCCTTTCGCATATTATCGATCGCAAGAAAATTCACCGGACTGCGATCTAAGAATTCCAGTAATCCTTTGTTGCTATCCATTGATAATTCCCTTTCTATCCCCATCCGTCAGCGTGATTAATATCCTTCGCGTTTACGCTGTTCACGCAGTTCTTTGCGTTTCTGTCCGTTCTCCCACTCATACTGCTCCGCATCGTTTTCAATCAGCAGCGGCGGCACCTTTGCCGGCCGGTCATTATCCCCCATGCAGACCATTACAAAATAGGCCCGGTTGATCGGGTGTCTGGTGCCGTCATTCGTCTCCACATAAGAATCAACACGCACCTCCAGAGATGTATTTCCCACATAGGTCACCTTGCCCACCAGCACTACCAGGTCATTCAGATACGCTCCCGATTTAAACTGCAGGTTATCTACGGCCACCGTTGTCGCATCCCTGCCACAATGACGTTTCGCCGTGATCGCAGCGATCTCATCGATCCACGACAGCAGCTGTCCGCCAAACAGGCGGTTGATGCCGTTAATATGCTCATGCATCACGACGTGAAACTGCTTGGTTATGGAATCGGATACCTTCTTCGGCTGTAATTCCCCGGTCCCGGATTCGCTCATATCTGTTCTCCTTATACCTCTGTCTTATATTGCTTCCGTGCTGCAACTATACCACAGAGTCAGATTACCAAATAATCTCTGTTAATACAATAAGAAAAATTATGACAGGTGACCGTTCTCACGGCAAGAGATTCACTGCCCGGTAACGGGAGACATTAAAGGTTCTCGGATCGATCATATCTTTCCACTGCGCAATGCTGTTCAGATAACGATCCCCGAAATCCGGTTCCTGCCGGATATACGGAATCAACACCGGCGCGGCATCGGCACTCAGCCGGCTCAGATAGTAATTATCGATCCTCTCCTGCTGCACATTCACGGACGCGATGATGTAATCGGGATGTGCAAAGGACAGTCCCAGATA
>JAFWRC010000107.1 GCA_017508825.1 Lachnospiraceae bacterium | reverse complement strand
TCCAGGCTGATATTGCGGATCAGCTTGCGGTTCGTGGTCGTCGGTGTCGTCACCTCGATCCCCGATTCCCCGTCAAAGCTGCCGTTGCTCTGATAGATATCCGCAGTATCGTATGCTGCTGCAGTTTCGGCCGGTGCCTCCGCCGCCATATCATAACTGCTCTCCGATGCAACCTGCGCCGTAGCTGACGGAGCAGAATTCTTTGTTCCTCCATCGGATCCGCATCCCCCCAGCAGCATCGCCAGCGTTAATCCTCCCGTAACCGCCCATCTTCGCAAGCCGTTTCTTAAATTCTTTTCTTTCTCCATAAATGACTCCTCCCTCTTCACCTGTGCCCGGATACTGGATCCCGGCTGATTTTTTTGTATCTGTAACAGGATACGATCAATTTAGCAGTTTTTATGGGTTATTTCAACAAAATTTAAAAAGTTTGTGTACTATGTATGTATAGAATGTGAACGAATTGTTAACATTCCACATAAAAAATAGCATTTTTACATCATCAAGAGCCAAATATCCTTCCAAAAGCTGCATTGATTGTGAACAAAATATGAACGCTATGTGAAAAAGCACGCAAAAAAGAACTGACCGCGGTTTATATTGCGTAAACAGCCCCGAAACGGTATAATATATCTGCATCGACAACGTAACATATATCGAAAAGGGGGCCGCCGATGATCAAAGAACTTGTGATCCTTGCCGGAGGAGCAGCAATCCATGGTGCCGGAAAAGTCGTAAAAATGACCGGCGAAAAGATCAACGAAGTACAAAAAGACCGCTTCAAAAAAGTGGTGGAACAGAGTAAGAATTCCGATATCGATCACGAGCAGATCTGGGTGGAAGAAGAGATCATAAAGAAGCGGAAACTGCTGGAAGAAAAGGTTTATCACCAGTATAACATTTATACCGTGGATAACCAGCCGATCTATCGTGCCAGAGCCGGCATCATCAAAGGTGTAAAACGCATGGAGATCCATAACGGTACGCAGGATAAGATCGCGTTTATCGAAGCCACCGGTGATATCCTGTCTGAAAAGAAACGTTATCCCGAATACAGCATCTTTATCGGAGGAGCCAGAGCCGACATGGCAAAGATCGCTTATGACGGCAACACCCCCTTCCTGGAACTGAACCACAAAAAGTGGAAGGCGCTCTACGATAAAAACGATATCGAAAAGATCATCGATGCAGATGGTTTTACTCTGCTGGATGTAGAAAAAAAGATTGCCAAACGGCAGCTGCTGAATATCTATACCGATAACCAAAAGCTTTGCGTTCTGCTGTTTCTGGCAGGAATGTTAAACGAACTGAAGGAAAAATAATAGAATGTTAAAAGGAACCGCTGAGCGATTCCTTTTTTATTGGTAAAATTCATATTCATAGATCTCGTTTGCCAGCAGGTCATCGCCCTGATACCGTGTACTCTTGATCAGGCGGTCGTTTCCGTCGTAGAAATTCTTACGCCACTCCGGATACTCCGCTCCGGCCCGCAGGTTCTTTTCAATAATGACACGCCCCTGCTCATCATATTCATACCAGGTCTGGATCGTGATCATCGCGCCGTCGCCGCTGTGGTACAGCATCTGCTTGTATGCGACGCGCCCGTTGACATCGTAGGTATATTTGATCCCCTGGGTCGTACGGATCACGTTATCCCCTGTGGATAATGTCACACGGATCGGATTGTCGTGGCTGTCATAATCGTAACTCAGCACCCCGGTCTCCGTACTGTCTTCAAAACGGTGCTCCAGAGATACCTTTTTCCTGGAATTATAGGTAAAGCGGCTGGTCGTGACCGTACCGAACGGATTATCCCCGCTGGTCGTCTGTTCCGCGATCGTACCGTCTTCGTTATATTTATACTTGCGCCGGATCACCAGCCCGGACGATGTATTCGGATTACGTTCCAGCTGGGTGGTCTCTACCAGACAGACCGGATTGTCATGGCTGTCATAAAAGAAATCTTTTCTGGTCTCCACGCCGAAACTGTCACTGGAGTGTGTGGTTCTCCGATAAGCCACGTGTTCGGATCCGTCTACCGGGATCTTTTGGCCGGCGATCACGATCTCTGAAATGCCTTCTTCCTGCGGCGGCTCTTCTTTCCGTTCCTCTGTCAGGGTCCTCCTGATCAGCTCATTGATATGGATCTCTACACTGTCCAGGCACGGTACCGGACAATTATCCGTATGCAGGATCAGCGGAAGCTCCGTACATCCCAGCACTACAGCCTCAATCCCCTGGCTGTCGATCATCTTCTGAATGATCCACTGGAACTCCCGCAGCGTAGTCTCCTTAACAATACCGAATTCCAGTTCCTCAAAGATCCTCCTGGCGATCAGGATCCGGTCTGCCGGGTCGGGAATACATACTTCAATCCCGGCTTCCAGGAAGTCCTTCTTCATATAATCTTTTTCCATCGTAAAGATGGTGCCCAGCAGACCAATCTTTCGATACTGCCGTCTTTTTGCCTCTTCACAGACCACCTTGGGTATACTGACCAAAGGAGCATGTGTGTTGCTGACCAGTTCATCAAACACTACATGCATCGTCGCCGCAGTCAGCGAGATCACTTCGGCCCCGCTCCGCTTCAGGCTGTTCACCTTTTCCGTCAGATAATCCGCCAACAGATCATAGCGTCCGGAGGAAACATATTCCCACGCCCTTCGGAAATCAACACTTTCAATGACGATATCCGGCATCTGTTTGCCGCCTGTCATCCGGTCGATCCTCGTATTCAGTTCTTTATAGTACATGAGGGTGGATTCCGGTCCGGTTCCGCCCACCAAGCCTATTTTTTTCATCCTGCATCCTCCGGCTCTCACAAAGTCACGGAACGTGCCGCAGATCTGAGAGAACTCCCCAATATTATAACCCAATCCGGACAACAATGCAAAGGTTAAGGTGCTTGATTCATCACTGTTTTTTGCTGATTTGTAAAGAAAAACCACGGTTTTCTTGTTATGTGAACCGGAAGGAATTAAAAAAGGGATGGTTTTCTGTGGCTGATCCTTTCGGGTCACAGAAAGACATCCCCTCCCCTGAACATATTCAGATTGTCGGAACCGTAAAGCCCATTGCCTCACAGATTTCCCGGTTCAGATCCTCCGGGAAACGCGGCAGTTCCGGTCCCGGCTCTTCCTGAAAAATCCCAAAGCTGCCGTAATAATCCCAGCTGGTCCGCGCGATCCCTTTCCGGTCAAGCAGTTCCGTTACGGTCTTGTACCAGAATACCCGCTCTTCCTGTCCGACGCAGATGGTGCTGCATCCAAACTCCCCGCAGAATACCGGCGCATTCCGCTCACGGCTGAACACGGCATATTCATCAAAGAAGGCTTCCACCGCTTCGATCGTGCCCTTCTTCGGATACTCTTCAAAGCATCTCCGCTCCGTCTCCGTAGGATTCTCCGGCATTGCCGGCATTTTCTCCGGATCGTACGGGAACGGTATCCCGCGCACCCGCTGCATATTCGCCCAGCCTGCCCCCTGATGGGTAAAGGTATGCGGCTCGTAAAAATGGAAGTTGTATATGACACGCTCGTCCGCAAAATCCGGCAGTGTCTTCATGGCCGCCGTACTGTTCCAGTCCGCTCCGCCCACGATCAGATAGTGCTTCTGATCAATGGACCGGATCAGGCCGTGCAGACGGTAAATGATCGCATTCCACGCCTCGATCTCGATCCCGTGCGGTTCGTTCATCAATTCATACACCAGATAGTCCGATGTATCCTTATACCGCTCCGCGATCTGTGTCCACACCGGATTCAGCACCTTTTCCACATCTAACGGGGTAAAGGATGCCGCATCCGTCCGGTTATGAAAGTCAAAGATCACGTATAACTTAAGTTCTGCCGACCATGCAGCAATATCGTCCATGATCGCTACGATCTTTTCCGGGATCCGGTAGCCGTCCTCTTCAAAGCACATCCGCTCAAAATGGATCGGGATGCGGATCACGTCACAGCCCAGAGATACCGCATTTTCAAAATCCTTTTTGGTGAACATATCCCGCTGTATCTTATCCGCCGGCCGGTACTCCAGCCAGTTGGTAAAGTTGACGCCCTTATGAAACGGCGCCGCTATGCTCTGTTCTTCTGCCATACCCGCTCTCCTCCTTCTGCCCGGATCTTATATGATAATACATCATTCTTTCCCGCTCCGCTTATCATTATTTGACACGTTTCTTCTCATATATAGAAAGACCGGAGCATACGCCCCGGCTTTGCCCTTCTGCACCGGTTGTTTACAGTATATCCGGCTCAGGCTCCATATCCATCGGCCACGTATAGTTATAAGAAACATATCCCACCTGATCGGAAGCACTTACCTCATTCAGCTTTTCATCCAGGCTTGGGGCAAATCTCTATTATAACCATTCAGCGTTTCAACATGTGATCCTTCTACTTTTTCCCATTCCGGTTCACTCCGATCTGCCGGCAACACTTCCTGAACATCTGCTTTCGGGGTAACCCAAACTCGTTTCAGTCTCATCAGGATCCTCCCACATCTCCTCAGCCACTACTATTCTATCAAGAGTTACGGCAGGTCAAAGCACAAACCAAAATCCACTATATGGTCACATAACTATAATTGAAATCTCGTGTTCTTCCCATTCCTGCGGCGATATTAGATTCTTTATTTCCTTATTTTCAAAGAATGTCTTAGGAATGATTGCGATATCCACATACCTATATCTGCCTTCACTACAGGAAATATTTATCCTCATTTCTCTATGAGTGAAGTATAATTCTCCTGTGCTTTCTCTATATGCGATTGCATCAAACGGATAAGTCATGCTCCCCGCATCTGTTTTTTTAATAATATAATTGTATTCCGAAAACAGATAATCCTTTATCCAATTCGCTAATTTTCCACCATACGAATATAATGAATTCAGATTCTCATCACGTTCTGCCAATTCCTGCATCTCTTCCTCCGATCGGATCAAAACCATATCCCAAAAGGAATGTGTATTTACAAATCCGCAATTAATGGTGGTCACATATGCTCCGCTTACGAGATCATCTGTCTCTTTTTTATCATCCTGCGTTTCGGTAGAGACACTGTTCGATCCATCGGTAGCCGATTCCCCGTTGACAACAATGGTCCCTTCTATTCTTGCACTTTCCTCCATCTGTTTCTGCGCCTCTTGCGGTGAGTACAGATTGTTAATTTGTCTTTCTTCGATGAATTCTTTGGGAATAGCAGCTATATCAAAATAACAATCCGGCTTATTATTAGGATCATACATGATAACAATATCCTTCTGACTTGTTATAATACTCTCAAAAGATAGCTCGTTGTTTTTTGATATATATATAATATGAGCTCCCCCATAGCAATTATCATAGGTACTCACCCTCCTCATAATATAATTATATTCTGTAAGAGAATATTCCTGAACAAAATCACTATATTCCTGATTCACTGTAATCAAATCGCAATCATCGCTCTCCAAATATTCTAATTCCTCTCTTGTAGAAACAAATGCAATAGCATTATTCGTGCACGCGTATGGCTTATCAAGATTCTCTACAAACGGAACCTTTATGGTTTTAATACAAGCTACATCTACCGTAGATATATCTTCTGTTATTCTATCTGTAATCACATTTTGTGCAGACTCCATATCCAAAGGAGTTTCCTCTATGGTTATGACATTTTCACTTATTACAGTCTCCTGTGCCTCTCCCCTCCCGCAGCCGGCCAGAGCCAAAAATATGAGAAAAGCAGCAAAATCTCTTTTGATTTTCATTTTCATCCTCTTGATTTTCGTATTTATTCGATAATAATCCTATTTTCCAATAACTCCTTTTCTTTTTCCAACATTTCCTGTGGTGATAACAGTCTTTCAATCTTTTTCCCCTCAAAAAAATCTTTGGGAACCATTGCAGAATCTATAAAAACTCGAAATGTCTGACAGCTCTGCTGATCCGGTGAGGGTTGTTTCCAAATATCATAATGGAATCGTATATCATTTAAACTTTCATTATACTCAATATGATCAGCATGATGAAAATGCTCTTCCGAAAAGCTCCTCTCGCAAAACACATAATTGTACTTCGATAACGGGTATTCATCCGATTCAGATATCTTCCACTGATAATTTTTCTCAATATAATCCAAATCCTCTTCCGAAGAAATTAAATAGAAATAATCACGTGTTAATGACTGCGTCATAGGGCTCATCAGTCGGTTTTCGTATGTCATTGTATTTGTTCCTTCTACCGGATGCCATTCTGTACTTACTATCTCCATTTCTTCCTGCTCGACTTCTGTGTCTTCCGTACCAACTTCCTGTACATCGGCCTTCCCGCAGCCGGTCAGCGCTAACAGTGTTATGATTCCTGCCAGATAACGTTTTGATCTCATCTGTATTTTCCTTTCCTGTAAAGCAAATTCCATCGTCTCTTTATGTCCGGGCGGCCCTTCTGTCCCGGATGGCTATCCTGTCCCTTGTAAAGCTCATTTTATCGGATACGCTACCAGTACCAGTTCATCCATATTCTCCTTACAATATATTCCTCGTGTTTACTTCACCGTAATAATACAATCTTTCCATTCAGCCGGTGTATGAAAACCTTCAATTGTTTTTCCCACAAAAAAATCCTTCGGTATTGCCGCAATATTCATATATCCTACTTTGCCGTCCCTTATATCCACGCATTGTTCATCCCGGCAAAACCTTAATTCACAAGTACTATCACAATATTCTATTGCATCGGAATTATAATCATAAATGCGTACAACTATTTTTTCTACAACGTAATTATATTCCGAAACAGGGTATGACTGTTTCCATACACTATCTTCATCAAATAAAAGCTGCAAACCGTATTCATACTCAAGAACCTCATCCATTTCCTGTTGGCTTGTCACCAATACAGCGCCCCAACGAGAAGTTCCCAAATAAGGTGATCCGACCGTTTTTACATATGCCCCTTCTACTTTTTCCCATTCGGTTTCATCTGCATCCGGAATCATTTCAACCGGATCCTGCGGTTTCTCATCTTCTGCAATGATTTCTGCTTCTTCTGTTTTTTCTGTTTCTTCCATACCGACACTCGGCACATCTGCCTTCCCGCAGCCGGTCAGTGCCAATAGTATAATGCTCCCTGCAAGATATCTTTTCAAACCCATCCGTCCTGTCCTTTCCTATAGAGAGTTTTCCGGCTCATATACTTTGGGGAAATGCGCGCACTTCTCCCTATATTATAGATACGGATAACGCTGCTGATTTTTATGGTGAAATGCAGAATCTGCAGCCGAACAGGCTGCGAATGTTTTTTCTCAGAACAGGTCCAGCATGCTGTCGAGATAGATCTCCTCGCGGACTTTCAGCTGGTACTCCGGTTTGGTCAGGTAATATAACAGGAATTCCAGGATCATAGCGCTGCCCAGGCTGCGACCCTCGATCTTGAAATGAGCAAAGCCCTGCGGGGCATAGATATTTTGGATATCCGTAACGCTGATGAAGCCCGGATTCTTCATGGCATCCGAAAAACGATAGCCCCTGTCGGCTGTCGGCGATACGCAGATGTGATCCTCGCAGGCCTCTCCCAGACTCTTGCGGCTCACATTTTCATAGCAGTGTTTCCGGTCATAACAATCAAACCAGCAGCACTCATTGCAGAGAAATTCCACCTTCTGCTTCTGATCATCGGTCAGTGAATTTAGTTGTCTAAATTCTTTGTTCAGGCGGAAGTCCGGTACTACATAACGAAACTCTTCCCGGTCCAGTTCTTCTTCGAACTCTGCAAAATCCCGTAATACTTTCGTCGTAGAAGACACATAATAGAAGCCCGGATAGTTTGTGCGGATATAGTCCAGCAGCAGATCCGATGTGATGATCACGCCATTCTGTGCTTTACCGTTCTTCTCAAACAAGGCACACATACGGTTGCATTTCTTATCTTCCAGATGCTCTTCGCGGATCAATGAATTGCTGAATGTCAGTCTTGACGAAATCCCGTACTCCGCCATCAGCGCCGCCACATTGCCGGGCGTTGCTTCGCCAAAGCCCACACGTCCGCCGCCCCAGATACAGTCCGCCGGTGCCCCGTAGACAGAGCCGATCTCGCACTCGTCGTAAAAATACTCCCTGTGTTCAAAAAAGAACGGCAGAAAGACTTTATACAGTTCATAGAATTCAAATAATCCGGGTAAATGATAATAAATCTTCATGGCATTCATCCCCTACACTCTTCTTCCAAAATTCCTTCCTACTTACCCAGCTTATTTCGCTAAGCGTTGTACTGAAAAGAATGATCCAGTATATTACCAGTAACGCAAGTGTTCCCAGAGCCAGATCGATTGCTCCTGCCATTGCTTCTTCAAAGGCCACGTCATTGCCGCCCTGAGCAGCAGCGTTTGCGTCTCCTGCAAACTCCGGCAGTATCCGGATCAACAAGTTGATACCATATATTAAGATTGGTGATGCTACAGAAAGAAACGTACTTCTTTTTTGTGCTTTTTTATCTTTTTTCAGAGATGCATATTTTGTATCCGCATATAATGCCCCCATAAATACCGAGCAGAAAATACGCATGGTTCCCACATATCCCATGAGCACCACTGTCTCCGCTGCGCTTACGACAAAAAGATAACCTATGCTCTCTGTAATATTCATGCCAACCGCTATACAGGCAGCGTATACAACCGCATCAAAACTATGCTCAAAATCTGTGCTGTTCCAGCTGATCTTGCGAAGAAGCAGATACATAATCATTGTATCTAAAATACCGATCGGTATCTTGAAAACAAAGGGATCTATTTCCACCGAAAGCCCCGATACGATCCCGGATAAAATACAACCCGGAAGTTTCGCGGCCATCCCCGCCGCTAACAGACTTCCAAGAAAACGGAGTGATCTTTTCTTTTTCTTCTTATCGGTCTTATAAATGTAGAATAACGTAATGATTCCGGGCAACAATAGTATCAATATAAATGCCATAGTTTTCCTTCCTCCTTACAGATAAAGGTCAGGATTCTTCCTTATCCGGTACATATTCCAGGATGTCTCCCGGCTGGCAGTCCAGCGCCTTGCAGATTGCCTCCAGCGTGGATAAACGCACCGCTTTCGCTTTATTATTTTTCAGGATTGACAGATTTGCCAGGGTGATATCTACTTCCCCTGCCAGTTCCGTCAGTCCCTTTTTTCTCTTTGCCATCATTACATCCAGATTGATCACGATCGCCATAGTCTTTTCCCATCCTTCTTATCCTGCTGCCATCTCCGGCTCTGCTGTCTCATACGTCCATATCCGATATCGCTTCGGGCGGTTCTCAATAATATCTGACCTGTCAGATTGTCAGATCGTTTTCTTCCTTATACCGGATTGCCTCATCAAATACCATAGCCAATACCTTGCTGAACAGGCCGGCGATCACAAATACAAGAACGATCACCATCATTGCTGCCGTTTGAAATACAGCCAGCCGGACAAGTGACATCAGAACAATAAAGAAACTACAGTTTCCCATTCTCCGTAAACTGCGCACATTCTCCTTCACAAAACAGTTCTCCGCCAGCACTGTTTTGAAGATCCTCCGTAATTCCCACAGAATAAAAACCGCTGCAATGCCAAGTATAAAAAATATGATTATAGAAGCCATATAGTATTGCCCCCATCTCGGATCAAATGCTGCCATCCACTTGATCGTAAGCGGCAAACTTAACGTGACTATGATCCCCATGATAAACATAGCATCCAACAGGTACTTTACATATTTTGTAAATTTCAGTTTCTTTTCTCTTGCATCCATTGTAATGTCCTTGCTCCTTCTTAATTCATGCCGGTATCGGGTTCTTTTTCTGTGGTAAAGTATATACTCCGCTCTTTTGTTTGTCAATAATTATTTATCGTTTTGCGATAACCCATTCATGAAAAGCTCAGAGCATCTGCTCTCCTCCGGATGTACTCAGGATCCGGAACCTTACTTTCGATTCCTTAACCACCTTTCCAAGCGTCGGAATATAAACCACAAAAGCATAAATCCCAACCCCGACCATCCAGAAGATTGCACCCAGGACACCTACTGCCAAAGCGGCATTGTAATCTTTTCCGTCAGGCATTTCGTGTGGCTGACGAGCTTCGAGATCCAACATGAACTCTGTCCCGGATACAATACAACAATAGATTGCCTGGAGCAGTCCCGGTATGAACACCGAAAGAAACCGGTTTTCTCTCTCTTTCTTTTTATTCTCTGTTAAGGACGCGTATTTCTCCTTTGCAATATAAGCGCCCTGATACACCGCAAAGCATGCACGCATTACAGGAAGAACAAAGTAGCCAGCTGAGAGAGTAAGTTCGCCCTGCCCATACCATAAACATGAAGTGATGAGCGAATAGCCCAGGGATAGCAACACCGAATAAACAACTGCATCATAATTGTTTTGAAAGAACAGGCTCTTCCAGATGATCTTTTTGATGACTTTCACTTTTACATACTGTTCCAATACAATGATCAGGACTGCCGATCCTGCTCTGAGCCACTCCACATACTCCCATCCGGCCTTACTTAACAAACGCAGTCTCGCAGCATCCAGCACGGTGACGGGAATAGCCGCTGCAATACCCGCGCCAAATAACAAAAGCGAAAACCTCAGCTTCTTCTCTTTTTTCTGCGGATCAAATCCGTAAATACAAATCAATAAGATGATCATCGGTAGATACGGAATACTGCGTGAGATCAAATTTCTGAAAAAATCACCCATGTTAACTCCCCTTCCTCAATCATGCTGCAGTAAGATCAGCCTGACCATATATCGCTTGACCACGTGCGCCAATTACCGTAAAACGCTTTTCTGTCCAGTTCCGGTATATTGCCGCCAAATCCGGGATCAACATACACAAGGCTGTAACATCTTATATCCGGAAGCTCCTTTCCATCCCTGTTCCGCAATCTTTC
>JAFWRC010000106.1 GCA_017508825.1 Lachnospiraceae bacterium | reverse complement strand
TGCCGCGGTGGAGAAGGAAAATGAACATATGAAATTCCGTTTTGATGATTGAGTGAGGGGCAACCTTCCGTTGACACTTTGCGCAGATGCGAGTATACTTAACAATGTTTGAGGGTGGGCATTCGGCACGGTTTTTCATTTCTTTCATGCTTCAATGACCCGGTAAAACACAGAAAAGGAGAGAACAGAGATGAAGAAGTTTTTAGCAGAGTTTAAGGAGTTTGCGTTAAAGGGCAATGTTATGGACATGGCAATCGGTGTTATCATCGGTGCTGCGTTCGGTAACATCGTGACATCCCTGACAGAGAATTTTATTAATCCCCTGATCGCGGTGATCTTCGGAGGCAATAGTGAGGATGGTCTGCAGATCGGCGGACAGTTCAAGATCGCCGGCGTGGTATTTAATTACGGAGCATTTTTATCTGCAGTAGTAAACTTTCTGATCATTGCCCTGATCCTGTTTATCATGCTCAAGGCCATCAATGGTGCTGCAGAAAAGGCAAAACAGCTGGCAATGAAGAAGGCAGAAGAAGGCAAGGAAGATGAGCCGGCACCGGAAGATCCGGCTGATATCGCTCTGCTGAAGGAAATGGTAGCGCTGATGAAGGAGACCAATCCGGATGCGGCCAAGAAGGTAGAAGAGAAGCGTGCGGAAGCACTGAAGAAGGCAGAGAAGGAAGCGGAAGAGGCAAAATAAGTCTGCACTTTTTATAAAAGATATATAAACAATTCAGGCGCTGTTCCCGAAATAGAAAGGGAACGGCGCCTTTTTGTACGGAATCGAACGCCTTTAAGAAATATTTTGTCAACCTCTAAAGTCTTATGGGAAGTTGCCGATATTTAAAACAAGAGTTGAGAAAAGTAAGTATCGCAGCACAGGAAAAGGTAAAGGAGGAATGGGAATATGATCAGAGTAGATGCATATTCGCAGATCCAAAATTTGTATAATGTTTCCAAACCAGCGGGAAACCGGGGCAGCGCTAAGACAGCGGTTCCGGATTTTAAAGACAGGCTGAACATTTCGGGACAGGGCAAGGATCTGCAGGTGGCAAAGCAGGCGGTGGCAGCAGCGCCGGATATCCGGGAGGACCGCGTGGCAGCACTGAAAGCAGCTTATCAGAGCGGCACTTATAATATCAGTGCGAATGCAGTGGCAGATAAGATCCTGGAGAATTATGAATTTTAAAGGGATGCGATAACTGTTGCAAGCAGTTATGAAAACGGTATCTGTAAGGACAAACCTGCAGATACCGTTTTTTACCTTATAGGAGATTGATTTATAGAAGATTGACTTATAGAAGATCAGCATATAGAGATTTACCGTATAGAAGGCAGGAACAGAAGGGGGAATGCGGCATGGCAAGTTTAATGGAAAACATCATTGAGGTGCTGGAGAAGGAGAATGCGGAGTACCGGACACTCATCAAGCTGTCGGAGGAAAAGACGCCGATCATTATCAAGGGAGATCTGGAGAACTTAAACCGCATCACGGAAGCGGAGCAGGTGATCGTAGCGCGCATCCAGAAGCTGGAAAAAGAACGGATGAGCACCATGGCGGATATTGCGGAAGTAACGAATTTTAAGGCGGATATCAAACTGGGCGACCTGATCACGATGATGGACAAGCACCCGGAGGAACAGAAGAAACTGCAGGATCTGCACGACCGGCTGAAGGAGACCATGCGCCGGATGAAGCAGGTGAATGAGCAGAACCGGGACCTGCTGCAGGACTCCCTGGAGATGGTGCAGTTTGAGATGAATCTGCTGCAATCCCTAAAGACAGCGCCGGAAACAGCCGATTATAATAGTAGCGCATACGCAAACGGAAGCATCATGGGAAGCGGAACGAAGCGATTTGATGCAAAACAGTAACGTGCGAAGAGGGAAGAGCTTATGAGTTTGTTTTCCAATCTTTACATAGGAACATCGGGACTGCAGTCCAGCCAGGAGGCGCTGAACGTGGTAGCGCACAACGTTACCAATGCTGATACCGAGGGTTATACCAGACAGCAGGTGTCCTACGGCACCAGAGAGTACAACCGTCTATCCAATTCTTCGATCGGCGTATCGATGAAGCAGACCGGTCTGGGCGTATATATCACGGAAGTGCGCCAGGTACGTGACCGTTTCGTGGATGCTTCCTACCGGAACCAGGCAGGGCGCCAGGGATTTTACAACGAATCCTATTCGGCGATCGAGGAGATCCAGGGCATCTTCGGCGAGATGGACGGACCGACTTTTGAGAATTCCATGAATGATCTGCAGACGGCGCTGGCGGAGCTGGCCAAGGAACCTACCAGCGAAGTCAAGCAGTCGATGGCAGTACAGTATGCAAACTCTTTTGTGGAAGCGGCGCAGAACGTGTACCGCGATCTTTCCAATTACCAGGACAAACTGAACCAGCGCATCCAGGGGGCGGTGGATGAGATCAATGCATTGGGACACGAGATCTACACGCTGAACCAGAAGATCCGCAAGATCGCTACCGGCGGCATAGAAAATCCCAATGACCTGTATGACCAGAGAAACCTGGCGTTGGATAAACTGGGGTCGATGATCAATATCAGCTATCGGGAAGATAATTTCGGAAACATCCTGGTGAAGGCGGAAAACCACGACTTCGTGAACATGAACGGTGTCAATGAGATGGCGTGTCAGGCAGAGGACGATGAGACGGTCGGGGAACCGGGCTTCTACAACGTGTTCTGGGCGGATGGCGCCACCGTGGAAGCACGTGATGAGCATGGCGAGATCGTCAAATATGTGCAGGATACCGTGCGCAACAATCCGACGACCGATCCGCCGACGGTAGCGACCGGTGCGGTGTACAACTGGGATCTGCCGATCTCTTCCAAACTGGATACCGATGTGGGAACCCTGAAGGGTCTGCTGCTGGCGCGTGGCAACCATCGCGGAAACTTTACCGATCTGCAGGACGAAGAGACCTATGCGGCGGTATCTGATTCCATCCTGATGAATGTGATGGCGGAGTTTGACGGACTGGTACACAATGCCGTGACGGCGATGAATAACGTGCTGAAAGAGGCGGCGGAAGCCGTGGATCCGGCCTTCGGATATCTGCGGGACGAAAACGGCAATATCATCCAGCTCTTTGAGCGTATCTCCTGCGATGAGTATCGGGAAGACGGAACCCACGTGGATGAGGATGTGCCGCGAACGGATGTGGATCCGTTAAACGGCAAGAAGACCTATCATCCGGGAGATAACACCACCTGGTTTACTACCGCCAATCTGGTGGTCAACGCAGACCTGAAGCAGCATCCGACCCATCTGGGATTGAAGCTGCCGGATGCATCGGAAGACGGCGGAAACGGTACGGCAGAGAAGCTGCGGGATGTCTTCCAGAACGAGGATTATCTGCTGAACCCGACGCTGACCAATAAGACTTCCCTGCGCCGCTATTACGCAAATTTCGTAGCGCAGATCGCAAACTCCGGAAACGTCTACCAGAACCTGAAAGACAACCAGGATCTGACGGTGGAAGCCGTGGAAGCCAACCGGCAGGGATCCATCGGCGTGGCAACGGACGAAGAACTGGCAAATATGGTGAAATTTCAGAATGCCTATAATGCCAGCAGCCGTTTTATCAATGTGATCGACGAATGCATCGAGCACATCATCAATACGCTGGGAACGTAAGTATCAGCAGAATGAGGTAAAGCCTATGTCATCAACTTTTATGGGACTTAATACCGCATATACCGGCCTGCAGGCGGCCAATGCAGCCTTAAACACCACCGCGAACAATATCGCGAACATCGAGACCAAAGGCTACAGCCGGCAGCAGGTGACCACACAGGCCGCCGAAGCTATCCGTATGTTTACGACCTACGGCTGTGTGGGCGCAGGCGTGGAGACCATCGCGATCGAGCGTGTCCGGGATACTTTTTATGACAATAAATACTGGGGCAACCAGACGCAGCTGGGCCAGTACGAAGTGCATAAGTATTATATGGAATGCGTCGAGGATTATTACAAAGACGATGATATGATCAAGGGCTTCACCACGATCTTCAACGAGTATGACAATGCGCTGCAGGAGCTGGCGAAGAATCCCGATGATACAAAGTACCGGCAGCAGATGATCGGCGCGGCAGGCAACCTGACCACCTATTTCCGCGATACCTACAGCAATATGCAGAAGCTGCAGGACGATGTGAACCAGGAGATCAAGGTAAATATCGACCGTATCAATTCCATCGTGGAAGAGGTCGCTTCCTTAAACAAGCAGGTAAATGTCATCGAGATGAACTCCGGCGCCGTGGCGAATGAGCTGCGTGACCAGCGTGACATCCTGATCGATGAACTGGCGGAGATCACGGATGTGGAAGTGACGGAAGTACCGGTGATCGATTATACCGATGTGGGACGCGATACCGGCGGTACGCGATATCTGGTAAAGGTGTGCGGGGAACTGCTGGTGGATGCAAGCACCTATAAGACCCTGACCTGCGTGCCCAGAGAGAGCACGGTCAAGGTAAACCAGACGGATATCCAGGGCTTGTTTGATATCTATGTCTCCGGTGAGGAAGACTGGACGGCGGATGATTACCGGCGCAAGGGTGATGCGGTGCAGGTGTACAGCGCTACCGCGGGCGGTAAACTGGCCGGACTGATCCAGATGCGTGACGGCAATAACGGCGAGAATTTCCAGGGAAGCGTTGTCGGCACCGATATAACGACGGATACCGACGGCAAGAGCGCCCAGACGGTGAAGATCCGCGTGACGGAAGATCACTTAAAGGACCTGTCCAAGCTGAACCTGACACAGAGCGGCGGCATCATCCAGATCGCCAACCAGAATTACTACTTCAAGGAATGGACCTACAGTTATACCGAAGGCGCCGAGTATGCGGAATATGTTATCACGCTGGATAATGAGAGAAATGTGGATGTGAACGGAGGCACGCGTCTGGTTCCGGACAGCGCGAGAGGGAAAGAAGCATCCATCGGCAGCTCCGTAAATTATCAGGGCATTCCGTACTATCTGTCCCAGATGAACGAATGGGTGCGCCTGTATTCACAGGCCGCCAACGATATCGTGCAGAGCGGCAAACTGGATGACGGCAGCGACGGGCACGTGATGTTCACCGGCACACATCCGGTCCAGGACAGGGATCTGGTTCGGAGCAAGACCGACCGTGTGGACGGTACGGATGGTTCCAGATATACGATCGTGGATTTTGCAGGCAGTACGCGGACACTGGAACTGGACGGCACATCCAACTTTAAGCTGGGCGTGAAGAGCGCGGATTCCAACGGATCCGTTCTGACGGATGAGACAGGAAACCGATATGAAGTGACGGCATTGTCCGGGAATACCTATACGCTGACAAACGAAAAAGACGGCAGTACCAGAACGCTTACCGTGAACGGTACGAACGGTATGATCAATACCGGCGACAGCTACTATATGACGCAGGGCGGCAATTTCACCGTAAACTCCGAACTGGAAGATCCGGATCACGGAGCGGATTTCCTGGCTACGAGAAGCGAGCTGAAGCAGGAAAACACCGGTGTGGAAAAGAATGATATTGTGAAGACGCTTCTGAAACTGCGGACGGATAAGGATATGATGAGTTTCCGCGGCTGCGCGGCAGACCAGTATCTGGTGAATATGCTCGGTGATGTGGCGCTGAATTCACAGAGAGCACAGCTGTTTACCGAAAACTACACCTATATGCAGAAGAACATTCAGAACCAGCGCTACAGTGTCAGCGGCGTGGATAACGATGAGGAAGCGGTGAACCTGAGCAAATTCCAGCAGCAGTACAACATCGCATCCAAGATGATACAGGTACTGAAGGAAGTGTATGACAGACTGATACTTCAGACAGGCGTTTAAAGGAGGTTTCCTATGAGAATCACCAATAAAGTAATGCAGAACAATGTTCTGTCCAACATCAATAAGAACAAGATGCTGCAGGACAGCTTAAACACCCAGCTGTCTACCGGTAAGAAGATCCAGAAACCTTCCGAAGATCCGGTCGTAGCAATCCGAGCGCTGCGTCTGCGCACCGACCTGTCCCAGATCCAGCAGTTCTATAAAAAGAATATCCCGGATGCACAGTCCTGGCTGCAGCTGACCGAGACCGCGATCAGCACGACGGTATCGGTGGTGAAGAGCATGATCACTGAGTGTGAGCGCGGCGCATCGGATACCCTGGAGACAACCGACCGTGAGAAGATCATCGACAGCCTGCGCGCTCTGCGTGACGAGGCCTATAAGACCGGCGATGCGGATTATGCCGGACGTTATATCTTTACCGGATACCGTACGGATACTTCCCTGACTTTTGGCAAAGCGATGAACAAGGAGTACCAGATCACCGAGGCATTTGAGTTTGGCGACCTGGACGAGATGACGGCGGTAAATACCGCGAATCTGTACGATATCACGGAAGCAAATTACGATGGTGTGAGCCTGGTGGAGCAGGATATCGATACCTCGACATATTACCGGTACCGTCTGGCATATGACGGACTGGATAAAATGGTACCGAATCAGGATCTGGACGGGAATGCTCTGACCGCAGCCATCACCATCCGTGCAAAGGACGGCGAAACACCTACGGCATATACTTACCAGCCGGTGCTGGAAAATGATGCGGCAGCTGCATACCGTAATGCGGCAAACAATCCGAAGGCGTGCTATCTGATCCCGTCGACCGGTGAACTGGTCATGGGTAAGGATGTGTACAATAGCCTGAACAAAGAAGGCGTCAGCTACAATATCACCTATAACAAGAGTGACTGGGCGGCAACCGATCTGCGGCCGGAACATTATTTCTACTGCGAGTCGCATAATGATCAGGATCTGAACGTGAAGTACAATCCGACGTATCTGACCGGGAATGCTTCCCCGGATCAGAAGATTGACTATCAGGTGGGATTTGATCAGTATGTACAGGTAAATACCTATGCGTGCGATGTGTATAAGCATGACATCAGCCGGGATGTGGATGAGATCATCGACCTGGCAGAAAATGTGAGCAAAGTGGAAGAGATGGTGAAACGTCTGGAGACCATGCAGAAGGATCCGGCGAAGAACCAGGATAAGATTGAACTGGAACTGGCAGCCGCCAAAAAGGCGCAGACCTATATGAATGACCAGCTGCAGAAGCGTTTCAGCAAATATATCACCAATTCACAGGGATATCTGGATGATATCGATGAAGCACTCACGATCGTCGGAAACCGTTCCAAGCGCATTTCTCTGGCGGAGAACCGCTTAAGCGATCAGGAAACTTCTTTTATGACGCTGCAGTCCAATAACGAAGATGCCGATGCAACCGAGGTGGCGGTAAAACTTTCCAGTGCGGAAGTATCCTACGAAGCGGCACTGATGGCTACCGGCAAGATGATACAGAATACACTGCTGAATTACCTGTAATATCTTTTATTAAGCCTTGCCTTCCCCCCTTGGGGGAAGGTGGCGCGAAGCGCCGGATGAGGGGAAAAGCCTCTGATTATCACATGTTTACAACTTTTTCCTTGTATGCTACATAATTTTAGGTTATAATAACTATAACTACGGCGAGGGCCGGAGAAAGAGATCAGGAAGGTCAGGTATTTAGCAGACAACAGAAAAGGAGAGTGTGGGGTATGGTTATCAAGACGAGGATTTTTGGCGAGGTTACGATCGATGACGAGAAAATGATCAATTTTCCGAATGGTATCGTGGGATTTCCGGAGCTGACGGATTTTGCACTGATCCATGATGCGGAAAAGGGAAACCAGGGCGGTATCCGCTGGCTACAGAGCGTACAGGAACCGAACTTTGCAATGCCTGTTGTTGATCCGCTGGTGATCCGCACGGATTACAACCCCAGTGTGGACGACGAACTGCTCAAAGTGATCGGTGAAGGAGATAATCTGCTGGTGCTGGTTACGATCACCGTGCCTACGGATCTTAAGAAGATGAGCATCAATCTGAAGGCTCCGCTGGTTGTAAATGTAGATACCCGCAAGGCGGTACAGGTGATCCTGGAAGATGACTTCCCGGTGAAGTTCCAGATCTATGATATCTTAAAGGCAAATCAGGAAGCTGCACAGGCAGAGGAAAAGAAATAAAATCTACGGAAAGAGGTGAGTAAATATGCTCGCATTGTCCCGCAAAAAAGGCGAAGCACTGGTGGTCGGCAATAATATCGAGATCACAATCCTGGAAGTGAAAGGGGATCAGATCAAGATCGGTATCAAAGCACCCAAGGAAGTGCCCATCTATCGAAAGGAAGTCTACGAGCAGATACAGCAGGCCAATAAAGAGGCTATGGCAGAACAGACGCCGGAGGCGATCAGTAAACTGTTTAATTCCTAATGTTTTCGAAAAAATAATATGTAATACCCTAAAGTTATCTCTTATGTCGTCCGATATAAGAGATAACTTATAATATCAGCATTTTCTACGAGAAAGACAAAAAAGCTGGCGAGATAATCACACGGAGGTGATCAAAATGGCAGGGATAGAACCGTTAAACAGCGCAATGAGTTATACGATGGCGCAGCCGGTAGCAAAGGCGGCCGAGGCACAGAATGCCACGACAGAGTTCAAGGAAGGACAGCCGATGGAAGCCAATGCGCCTCAGGTTGATGCGAAGACCATTTCTATGGCAAAAACGCAGAAGGAAGAGGACAGCGAAGGCAAAGACGGCGGAAAGCAGCAACAGCAGGCACCGATGAATGATGATTCCATCAAGCAGGCGATGAAGGAGCTGGCGAAGAAGCAGGCAAACTTTACGTCTGAGTTTGGAATTCATGAAAAGACCCATCGCGTGACAGTAAAGATCGTGGATAAGACCACCAAGGAAGTGATCAAGGAACTGCCGCCGGAGAAGACTCTGGATATGATCGCCAAGATGTGGGAATATGCAGGTTTGATCGTAGACGAGAAGCGATAAGGAGATTGCTTTGGTAAAGAGTACAAGGAGGTAAAGCGTATGGGATCGGATCTGATCAGAATGACAGGTATGATCTCCGGTATGGATACCGAGAGCATCATCAAAGCCTATACATCCAAAACGGAAGCAAAACTGAAAAAAGCGCGTAACAGTAAGACACTGAATACCTGGACGCAGGATGCGTGGAAGGATATGAACAGTAAGATTTATTCGTTCTATTCCAAAACGCTTTCGACGGCCCGGTTTTCGGCGAATTACAAAAAGCTGAAGACGACGACATCTAATAATGCTCTTTCTGTGACCGCGGGTGAAAATGCGGTGGCAGGCGCGCAGAATGCGCAGATCAAGTCCGCTGCGAGCGCGGCGTATTTCACAGGCGCAAGCATGCAGACACAGGACGGCAGTGCGTTAAAGGGCAGCGATAACCTGGTGGAAAAACTGGGGGTGCACGAGGGCTTTCAGTTTGGGTTCAAGTCCGGCCAGGATGCCGAGACCAAGACAATACAGATCGGCGGTGAGGCATCGGACGGTGTGACCGTGGTCAATAATATGGACGAGCTGGTTGCAGAGCTGAAGAAGGCCGGCGTGAACGCCAATTACGATGAGAGCAATCAGAGATTGTTTGTCAGCGCAAAGGAGACCGGTGAGAAGAGCGATTTTGACTTCGTTACACCCACCGGGTATACCAATACCAAGGATATGGCAAAGCTTGGTCTCCTGGATAAGAAGGATGCCCAGGCGTTTGTGGATCGCCTGAACTCGCAGAACGGCGGCAGCGCAACGCTGGAAAGCATGGGGCTGGATAAGCATCTGGGAACAAAGATTGATGGTTCCAATGCAAAGCTGGTATTGAACGGCGCAGAGTTTGAGTCACAGTCCAATACATTCAGCATCAATGGCAGTACCTATACGATCAATCATGTACCGTCGGATCCGAATGAGAATATTACCATCAATACAGCGACGGACTATGATGGCGTATATGATGCGGTAAAGAGCGTACTGAAAGAGTACAATTCACTCATTAATGAGATGACAAAGCTTTATAATGCAGATTCGTCCAAGGGATATGATCCTCTGACCGATGAGCAGAAAGAGGCAATGAGTGAAAAAGAAGTGGAGGAATGGGAGAAGAAGATCAAAGACTCCCTGCTTCGTAATGATGATAATCTCTCCGGCGTGATTGAGGCCCTGACCAGTTCTACCTATGGCAGTTTTGAAGTGAAGGGCAAACAGATGACCCTGGCGGATTTCGGTATCGCTACGCAGGACTATTTTACCGCAGAAAAGGATGAGAGAAATGCCCTGCATATTGACGGGGATCCGGATGATGATGTATCGGCGGATAAAACGGATAAGTTAAAGGCGATGATCGCATCGGATCCGGAGGCTGTGACAGAGTTTTTCCAGAAGTTTGCCGCGAAAATGTATGATAACCTCTACAGCAAGATGGGATCATCCAGTATGAGCAGCATCTATAAGGTATATAACGATAAGCAGCTGAAGGAAGAATCCACCAGCTGGGATACCAAGATACTGGAACTGGAGGATCGCATCACGGCAATCGAAGATAAATGGTACAGCAAGTTTGGTAAGATGGAATCCAAACTGGCAAAGATGCAGAAAAACCAGACAGCAGTCAGCGGGTTCTTCAGTTAAAAGTGTTGTATTACAATAAACACGGGGCAGGTGGAACATCCTGCCCTGTGAAATAAATGAGAATGGAGAAGGGGAGTTATGGCAAACAATCCGTATGCACAGTATGAAAGGAATAAGATCATGACTGCAACACCGGCAGAACTGACACTGATGCTTTATGAGGGAGCTATCAAGTTCGGAAATATTGCCATCAAGGCGATTGAGGAAGGAGATACCCAAAAGGCGCATATTAATATCGTGAAGGTGGAGAAGATCATTGATGAATTCCGCCGTACGCTGGATTTTAAATATCCGGTAGCGCAGGATTTTGAGAATATCTACAGTTATCTGAGTAAGCGATTGGTGGAAGCCAATATGAAGAAAGATAAAGAGATCATGGAGGAAGTGGTAAAACATCTCCGTTCGGTACGTGATACCTGGAAAGAAGTAATGCGTATCGCAAAACAGCAGCAGCCACAGTAAACCTTAAGATAGTATGCAGCAGCCACGGTAAGCGTTAAGATAGTATGTAGCTGCCACAGTAAGCTTTAATTCAGTATGCAGCGCCCGGCGCTGCATACTTTGTATACCGTAATTAAACCATAGTAAACTTGCCTTCCCCCTTCGGGGGAAGGTGCCCGAAGGGCGGATGAGGGGATATATGGAACAATACTTAGACGCAATGATACAATCCATGGATGAAAAATCCGATTGCCTGAAGCAACTGCTGGATATGACGGCGGAGCAGGAAAAGGCTTTGGCGAAAGAGAACATAGACTGGGATACCTTTGACAGACTGATCGATGAAAAAGAAGCTGTGATCGACCGGCTAGGACAGCTGGATGACGGCTTTCAGGCGGTGTTTGATAAGATCCGGGATGAACTGGAAGGAAAAAAAGCGCTTTATAAAGACCGGATCGCAAAGCTTCAGGGGCAGATCCGGCAGGTGACCGATCAGAGTAATGCCCTGATCGCGGCAGAGCAGAAGAACAAAGAGCTGATGGAAAATGCCACATCCATAGAACGTAAACGCATCCGGCAGACCAAAGCAAATGCGAAGGTTGCTACGAATTATTATAATAATATGAATCGTATCAATTATATCGATCCGCAGCTGATGGATAAGAAAAAGTAGAAATGATTCCCAAAAATCACTTGGCATTTAAAGAAAAGTATGGTAATATTTAACTATCAGCACGAAAGCTGACAGACATTTGAAAAAAATGTAAAAATTTTCAGATCAGGTATTAAGTATTGGGAGAAGTCTTCCGATACATATAATACAAGCGGGGCAGGGCCCCAAAAACCATTAACGCGGCAAGGATGCCGCATCAAAAACAATTCAAGGAGGAATGAGTTATGGTAGTACAGCACAATTTAAGAGCAATGAACAGCAACAGACAGTTAGGTCTTACGACCAACGCACAGGCGAAGTCCACTGAGAAGTTGTCTTCCGGTTATCGCGTAAACCGTGCAGCAGATGATGCAGCAGGTTTGGCTATCTCCGAAAAGATGCGTCGTCAGGTAAAGGGTCTGACCCAGGCTTCCCGTAATGCACAGGATGGTATCTCTGCAGTGCAGACAGCTGAAGGTGCTTTGACTGAAGTACACGATATGCTGCAGCGTATGAACGTACTGGCTAACCAGTCTGCAAACGGTACTAACACCTCTACCGATCGTGCTTATCTGCAGCAGGAGTTTAAGGCTCTGCAGAGCGAGATCGACCGTGTAGCAAGCACCACTACTTTCAACGAGAAGAATCTGTTGACAGGTTCCTTCAACGATGTAAAGCTTCAGGTGGGCGCAGAAGCCGGACAGTTCATCACAGTTAAGATCCAGGCTATGAAGGCTTCCAACATTGGTGTAGCACAGTCTACTACGAGCATCTCCACTTCGAGCAGCGCTCAGACTGCAATCACTAATGTAAAGAATGCACTGAAGAGCGTATCTTCTATGAGAGCTGATCTTGGTGCAGTTCAGAACAGACTTGAGCACACCATCAAGAATCTGGATAACGTAGTTGAGAATACTACCGCAGCAGAGAGCCAGATCCGTGATACCGATATGGCTACCGAGATGGTTGCTTACAGCAACAACAACATTCTGGCACAGGCTGGTACTTCGATGCTGGCTCAGTCCAATCAGGCAAACCAGAGCGTTCTGTCCCTGCTTGGATAATCCAGATTGTAAAAGTCATACGAAAACATTGCTCAATCGAAAGGCCGTCCGAAAGGGCGGTCTTTTATTATACAAAAAATCCTACAAGAAAATGGTATTTTGCAGGAAGATGTTGGTAATTCTGTACGAATCATGTTATAATCAGACTATGTTTATGGTGAATTTGACATATGCAGTGGGGTGAGAAATGGAGAGCAAACAAGCGTTATTTGATGCTATAGTAGTGGTTACCGGAAACGATTTTATGCGAATGAAGTCTCACCACAGGCGAATGGTCGAATTATTACCGGCGCGAAGACTAATCTTCTGCGGAAATGCTGAAGTGGTGGATTTTTTTTATAAGGAAAAAGAGGAAGGCATTTTTGACGGGATTGAAGATAAAGTAGACGTTTTATCGGAAGATGATGTTTTGGCGATTGCGGATGTAAAGCAGTTATGGGATGAGCTGAAAAATGCTTATCTTGGAAAGGAAAGAAATATCGGTACATCCGTGGGATGGTATTATCAGCAGTTCTTAAAATATGCATATGCATATATCTGTAAAGATGACTATTATCTGGCATGGGACGGGGATACGGTACCGTGCAAAAAAATCTCGTTGTTTTCAGAACAGGGAATACCCTATTTTGATTATAAAAGGGAAAACCATGAAGAATATTTTATTACCATGGAAAGGCTTCTTCATCTGAAGAAAGTGATCTCACCTTCCTTTATCTCGGAGCATATGCTGTTTCGATGTGATCTGGTAAAAGAACTGATCGGCGCAATCGAACGTAATGACAGTATTGAAGGGGATTGCTGGTGGAAAAAGATACTTTATTCCATTCGTAAAGAAAAGCTTTTTGACAACAGTTTCAGCGAATTTGAAACCTATGGTACATATAATGCGATCCATCATCCGACGGCATATAGATTACGGGAATGGCATTCCTTTCGCTATGCCGGATTCTTTTTTGATATTAATGATGTGCAGGAAAAGGATTGGTCCTGGCTGAGCCGTGATTTTATGGCTGTTTCTTTTGAACGAAATCACGGTCTGCGCCCGGATACGAAAAATCTGTTTAATAATCCCAGATATCAGGAAAAACTAAGTGCGCGTCAGATGCTGGAATTAATGCAGAAGGAATTCTTTGATGAGGATGATCTGCACGAAATCTGGGATAACTGACAGACGGCTGTTGTATAGGAGACAGATAGGGGGCAAAATGCATTTTCCACGCGAATTTTTCTATGATGAAGTTAAGGATGGTTTTTATATAAGCGGAATTATGAAAAGCGTTCGGGCGGCGCAGATGGAAGTGCTGGATCAGATCCGGATAATCTGTAACAGACATAATATCCAATGGTTTGCAGATTGCGGGACGTTATTGGGAACAGTGCGCCATGGAGGATATATTCCGTGGGATGACGATCTGGATATATGTATGCTGCGGGACGATTATAGCAGATTTTTATCCTATGCGGATAAGGAACTGCCGGAAGAGTATCTTGTACGAACGCATGAAAACGGAGAATTATGGCAGATCAAATCCCATATCGTAAACCGGAAAATGCTTAAGGTCGATGATAAAAAGATCAACGAAACGCATGGCTGTCCGTTCTGCACCGGGGTGGATGTTTTTGTATTAGATTATCTGGCGCCGGATCCGCAAGAAGAGGAAGTTCGTAAAAAACTGATCCAGTCATTGCTGGCGATCGCAGATAACGGGACAGGCGAGGACGGATTTTCAGAAGATGTATTGGAATTACTGAAGCTGGCGGAGGAAACCTGCGGCGTAAAGCTGGATCACAGCAATCATCTGCGAAGACAGATTTATGGCCTGGCAGAGCGTCTGGCATCGTTATATCCATCGGAAGGGGCCAAGGAAGTGGCGTTAATGCCGTTCTGGTCATACTATAATACGCATCGCTATCCTATAGAGTGTGTAAATCGGGTAACACAGCTCCCTTTCGAGAATACGATGATCAATGTACCGGCAGGGTATGATGAGGTGCTTCGAATAGAATATGGTGATTATTTACGGATCAATCGAAAAGGCGGAATGCATGATTACCCGATCTTTCAAAATCAGGTGCTGGATTTTTCAAATTTAGCAGGCATTCCTGATCTTTTTGAATACATCTATCAAAAAGAGGATCTGAAGAAAGAAAAGGAAAAACCCGCGCTCAGTCTGAAACAGAAAGCGCTGGATCTGAGCGAGATCCTGTTGAAAGTCCGTAAATTTGTGCAGATAACATCGGAAGAAAGCGGCTTGGAAGAGATCATTTCCGTACTGGAGAAATGCCAGGAAAGCGCAATTCAAGTCGGAACGGAAATAGAGAAAGAGTATGGTGAGGGTTTTGTTGTTGTAAAGCATTTGGAGGACTGCTGTGAAATACTCTATAACCTGACGCAATCTTTGCTGGATGATGCTTCGGATATTTCCAAACCACTGGAGCAGCTGGAAATATGCCGGAACCAACTCAGAGAATGTATTGAACATGAGATGACCGTCAGGAAAAAAGTGCTGTTTCTTCCTTTCAGCGGAAGATTTTGGGAGAGCCTCGCGCCTTTGTATCAAAGGGAAAAAGCGCTGCCGGATCAGGACGTATACATAATGCCTGTTCCGTATTATGACAGGGATTTTCTGGGCAAGCTGGGCGATCTGCATTTTGAGACGGATGGTTATCCTGCAGACGTGAAGTTTTTAGATTACAGAGCATTCAGCATCAGGGATTATCATCCGGACGTGATCTATACCCAGTATCCATATGATGTATTTCATTTCAGTTATACCGTTCCATCAGAGTACTATACTTCGGAATTGAAGAAATATACAGAGGAGCTCATCTATGTCCCTTATTTCAGGATCGGGGATTTCGATTTTGAAGATGAAAAACTGAGACAGACTACCAGATATTTTGTGAAGATCCCCGGATTGATGCATGCAGATAAGGTACTGGTGGAGTCCGGAAAGATGAGAAGCTTATATATACAGGAATTGGTGGATTTCTGCGGTCGGGAGACGCAGGAAGTGTGGGAGGATAAGATCATTTCTCTGGAAGAGATCTGCCCCGAAAGTATCGACGCTCCGGCGTTGCCGGCTATTCCGGAAGAATGGGAGCATATACTTTATCGTGAAGCCGGAACAAAGAAAAAAACAGTATTGTATCAGATCACGGTCAGTTCATTGTATAGATTTCAGGAAAAAATGATCCTTAAGATCCGGGAGGCACTGAATATGTTTTATGAAAACCGCGGAGAAGTGGCATTGATCTTCCGGCCGCATCCGTCCATTGCAGCTTCGATGGATCTGTTTCAAAGAGATGTCTGGCTGGAATACCGAAAGCTCATAGAAGAATATCGGAGCGGCGGATGGGGAATTCTGGATGAAAATGAAGATGCTGCCGTATCGGCAGCAGTGTCGGACGCTTATTACGGGGATGGAGATGTATTGATACAGCGTTTCCGGGAGAAGGGAAAACCGGTGATGATCGAGAATGTTGAAATCCTGAAATC
>JAFWRC010000105.1 GCA_017508825.1 Lachnospiraceae bacterium | reverse complement strand
GAAAAGGATCGTCAGAATTGCAGGATACGTTTTTATGATAATTCTCCTGTTGACCGGGGGAGCTGTTTTTCTTTATTCGGATCTTGTCAGACCGATTCAACACAAATACCCGTTGGGACTGGGGGCTTGTCTTGCGGCGCTGGTGCTGGCGTGGCTGCTGGCTAATACGGATAAAAGAAACGCCTCAAAGAGTGTGTTCTTATATGTTGTTCTTCTTGCCAGTGTGTGGATCGTTCTTTCGTTTATTCTCTAAATTCCCTATAACCCCGAATTTATCGCTGGAAAAAAAGTTATGTATCCTGTATAATGGATAAGGTTAGTAAATTCGTACTATATGAATATTATGGAGGATAGACACATGGCGAGTGAGATCAGGGATGCGGCGCTGGCGCCGAGCGGGGCGATGAAGATCGAGTGGGTAAAGAACCATTGCGATCTGCTCAGAACCCTGGAAGAGGAATTCGGTAAGACCAAACCGTTTGCGGGAAAGAAAGTAGCGCTTTCCGTGCATTTGGAGGCAAAGACAGCCTATCTGTGCAAGGTGCTGAAGGCAGGCGGAGCAGAGATGTATGTAACGGGATCCAACCCGCTGTCTACGCAGGATGATGTGGCAGCAGCGCTGGTGGCAGACGGACTGGAGGTGCATGCATGGCATGCGTGTACGGCGGAGGAATATGATCGTCATATCCGTGCCGTGCTGAGTGTCGGACCGAATATCATCATCGATGACGGCGGCGATCTGGTGCATATGATGCATACGGAATTTCAGGACCTGATCCCGCAGGTGATCGGCGGATGCGAAGAGACCACGACGGGTATCCTGCGTCTGGAAGCGATGAACCGCGAGGGCAAGCTGCAGTTCCCGATGGTGAAAGTAAATAATGCACAGTGCAAGCATTTCTTTGATAACCGTTACGGTACCGGCCAGTCGGTTTGGGACGGCATCAACCGTACCACCAACCTGATCGTGGCAGGCAAGACGGTAGTCGTTGCCGGTTATGGCTGGTGCGGCAAGGGTGTGGCAATGCGTGCCAAGGGTCTGGGCGCCAAGGTGATCGTGACGGAGATCGATCCGGTCAAGGCAATCGAAGCCGTGATGGACGGATTTGAAGTAATGCCGATGAAGCAGGCAGCGGCGCACGGTGATTTCTTTGTGACCGTGACCGGTTGTGATAAGGTGATCGATGCCGAGGACTTTATGGAGATGAAAGACGGCGCGATCCTGTGCAATGCCGGACACTTTGACTGTGAGATCGATATGGCGGGACTGCGTAAGATGGCAGTATCTTCTGCAGAACTGCGCAATAATATCATGGGCTATACGCTTTCCAACGGAAAGACACTGGCAGTGCTTGGCGAAGGCAGACTGGTTAACCTTGCATGCGGAGACGGACATCCGGCGGAGATTATGGATATGAGCTTTGCCATCCAGGCGCTTTCTGCAAAATATCTGGTGGAGCACGGGGCAGAACTCAAGACGAAACTTCTGGATGTACCGGAAGAAGTGGACCGCGAAGTGGCAGTAAAGAAGCTGGCATTCCTGGGCAAAGAGATCGACGTGCTGACGCCGGAGCAGGAAAAATACCTGAATTCTTCTTCCGTGTAAAAAAGCTTTAACCGGAAAAAGACAGTTTCTGAACAATTCGAAAACGACCGGATCGGCAGGATGAAAAGAAAATCCTGCCGGTATTTTATCAGGAGGGAAATATGAACATAGCGATCAGGAATATCCTGGCTGTGCTTCCGGGCGAAACCGCGGATGCGCCACAGCAGGTAAAAAAGACAGATATCTATATTGAGGGAAAACGCATCGCAGCGATCGGGGAGGCACCGGATGGTTTTAAAGCGGAGAAAACAATCGACGGCACAGACCGGCTGGTGATCCCGGGCCTGATCAATGCGCATACTCACAGTTATATGGCATTTATGCGCAATTGTGCAGATGACTTGTCCTTTATGGACTGGCTGTTCGGAAGGATCGATCCCATCGAGCAGAAGATGACGGATGAGGATGCCTATTGGGGGGTGTGCCTGGCGATCCTTGAGATGATGAAGAGCGGCACGACCTGTTTTAACGATATGCAGATGAATATCATGCAGACAACCAGAGCGGTAAAGGAATCCGGTATGCGTGCCGTGATCTGCCGCGGTCTGATCGGCAGCGGGGATAATGAGGCCGGACGCATCCGTCTGGACCAGACCTATGCGGAACGCGATGCTTTTCGTGACTGTGACCGCTTAACCTTCCGTCTTGGACCGCACGCACCGTACACCTGTGACGAGGCATTTCTGAAGATCGTGGCGAAAGAAGCGGAGCGGGAGAATATGGGGATCCATATGCATCTGTCGGAGAGTGTGACCGAGATCGAAAACTGTAAAAAGGATTACGGCTGTACACCGATCGAACTGGCGGAACGCACCGGCTTATTTGAACGGCCGTTCATCGCGGCGCACTGTGTACAGATCACCGACAGTGATATGGATATCCTGGCAAAGCATGGGGTGAGTGTGGTCACCAATCCGGCCAGCAATATGAAACTCGGCAACGGTTTTGCACCGGTACCCGAGATGATGGCAAAGGGCATTAACGTATGTATCGGAACCGATGGGGCGGCCAGCAATAATGCGCTGAACCTGATCCATGAGATGAGTCTGGTCACGCTGATCCATAAGGGGACCCACCGGTCGCCGCAGTGTGTGAGCGCGGAGGAAGCATTCCGTATGGCGACGATCAACGGGGCGAAAGCCCTGTCTCTGGAGAACGAGACCGGTTCGATCGAAGTGGGAAAGAAAGCAGACCTTGCGATCCTGGAACTGAAAAGACCTTCTATGTGGCCGGTAAACAATCTGATCGCGGCATTGTCGTACTCGGCAACGGGAGACGAAGTGGATACCGTGATCATCGACGGCGAGATCACCATGGAGAACAGAAAAGTGCTGACGCTGGATGAGGAACGGGTTCTTTTTGAAACGGAAAAAATCATGAAACGGATCGGCTGAAAAAGCGGGTTATAAAACTTCTTATTTGGATATTTATTACAAAAAAAGGATAGACAAACAGCGGTTTTTGGTGTAAACTATTCATATGTTTTAGGTGAGTTACATGATATAATTTTTGATGAATTATGTTCGGATGGATTATGTAAGATCACCGGAAATCGAAAAAAGATGAGGAGTGTATGACATGGCCAAGATTCTGGTAGTTGATGACGCAGCTTTCATGCGCATGATGATCAAGGATATACTTACAAAAAACGGTTACGAAGTGGCCGGGGAAGCTGAAAATGGTGCCATTGCCGTATCGAAATATACAGAATTGAAACCCGATCTGGTACTGATGGATATCACGATGCCGGAGAAGGATGGCATTCAGGCACTGAAGGATATCAAGGCAGCAGACGGCGGGGCAAAGGTCATTATGTGTTCGGCAATGGGACAGCAGGCGATGGTTATCGAAGCAATCCAGTCCGGCGCAAAGGACTTTATCGTTAAGCCGTTCCAGGCAGACCGTGTTATTGAGGCGGTTAAGAAGGTTGTCGGATAAATAAACGGCAAAAACAGGTGAGAATGAAAAGGATATGTCATAGGGCATATCCTTTTTTGAAAAGTAAATATTGAGATGGGAGGTATGGGGGTATGAAGGAAAAACAGATCATTACCATCGGAAGACAGCTGGGAAGTGGCGGAAGAGAAGTGGGGAGACGATTGTCGGAAGATCTGGGTATTCCGCTGTATGATAAGGAACTCCTGGATGAGGCTGCAAAGAAGAGCGGATACAGCAAAGAGATCTTTGAAAAACACGATGAAAAGCCGACGAACAGTTTTCTGTATGCGCTGGCCATGGGGGTAAATAATTTTACGACGTCCTATCAGAGACCGCTGATGCTGGAGATTTATCTGGCTCAGTTCAATACGATCCGTAAACTGGCGGAAGAAGGGCCGGGAATCTTTTTGGGGCGCTGCGCGGATTATGTGCTCTCCGATATGGAACCGGTGTTTAATGTGTTCCTGCATGCGGATCTGGAGTTTCGGATCGGGCGTATGATGGAACAGCACAATATGAACCACAAAGAGGCGGAAGGCGCGTGCCTGCGCGGCGATAAGGATCGTGCAAATTATTACAACTACTATTCCAACCATGAATGGGGG
>JAFWRC010000104.1 GCA_017508825.1 Lachnospiraceae bacterium | reverse complement strand
TCTTTGTGACCGGAAGCCTGTTGTGGAAAAAAGCCGGGAAGCTGTGTGGCAATCTGATGCTGGTGGTCGTATTGGCATTACTGTTTATGTCCGGACAAAAGATCGTGACGACCCATCGGACACTGGAAGTTTTGCGGGAGCAGGACAACGGAGAGCGGGAGGCGCCGGAGATACACTTAAGCCAAAGTGGAAAGAATGTGGTGGTGATCATGCTGGACCGTGCGATCGGCGCGTATTTTCCGTATTTCCTGGAAGAAATGCCGCAGCTGAAAGAGCAGTTTGCGGGCTTTACCTACTATCCGAATACGGTGAGCGGCGGTCTGGCGACCAATACCGGCGCACCGGAACTGTATGGCGGGTATGAGTATACCCCGGAGGCGATCAATCAAAGGGATCAGGAACCGCTGGTGGATAAATTTAACGAAGCGATCCGGGTAATGCCGGTGCTGTTCGGAGAGCAGGATTATCAGGTGACGGTCTGTGATCTGCCCTATGCCGGAACGGTGGAGGATCCTACGATTCCGGCGACGGATGTATTTGCAGCCTATCCTTATGTAAGGGAGATCCGGATGGAGGGTGTGCTGGAGACCGGCGTGGACCGGGATTCCTACCGGCGCACCAGAGAGCGCAATTTCTTCTTCTACAGCTGGTACAAAGTCACGCCGCCGGCCTGGCAGGATGAGGTCTATGACAGCGGGGCTTATCTTCGTGCGGACCGCCTGTACACAACGGGCAATCCGCTGTTTAACAAAGCATTTACCGTGCTGCAGAATCTGGGGGCCTATACACAGACCGGGGCTGAAGGGGATACCTTCCTGCTGATGTGTAACAATACGACGCACGAACCCACCATCCTGCCGCTTCCGGATTACAATCCGGAGCGCCGGACGGATAATACCGGATACGACCTGGGCGCGGATAAGATCTGCAACGGACGTGTGCTGCACTTTGACCGGAACAATATCGAATACAGTGCAGGCCACTATCACGCCAATATGGCAGCCATGCTGGCGCTGGGCCGGTGGTTTGACCAGCTGCGGGAGTGGGGCGTCTATGATAATACCCGCATCATACTGGTAGGCGATCATGGGAAGGCATTGGGGCAGTTTGATGATTTGCTGCTTCCGAACGGGATCGATGCGGAGCATGCCAATCCGCTGCTGATGGTAAAAGATTTTGACAGTAATGAACTGTTGACAGAGGATGCATTTATGACCAATGCGGACACGCCGTCCCTGGCGATGCAGGGACTGATCACAGATCCGGTCAATCCGTTTACCGGCAGCCGCATTACCGCAGAGAGCAAAAAAGACGGTTTTCCGGTGCTGTGGATGGATGACTGGGCCGTGTACGACGGCAATGTGTACGGCTCTGCAGACGCCGTATGGTACCGCGTGAAGGAGGATATCCTGGATGCGGATAACTGGGAACAGATACGGTAAATATGCGGACCCGGAGATGGCGTGAAGGGAAGAAACGCGTTAAATATGCGGTCCGGCGCACCTGAAAGTAGCCGGAATGCGCACAACAGTAGCAGAAACCTACTTGTCAAACGTTAGTTTTTCTGTTAGAATGACTTTCCGTTGCAGGTAGGTTTTCTCATTTCAACGAGGGAGGAAGAAGCATGAGGAAGAAGTATTTAGTGACAGCAGGAGCTATGGCACTGAGCATGGGTCTGCTGGCAGGGTGCGGCGCACCGAAGGCAGATCAGTTTGTGGACAAGATGATGGAAAATGCTGAAGATTCTTTTGCGGCAACGGTCGATATGGATATCGATGTTTCCGTGGATTTCGGTATGTCAGTAGATGCGTCCGTAAATGGCGGGATCGAGATGGAGTATGACGGCAGCGATAAGGATGCTCCGGCAGTTCATTTTACGACCGATATGAGCTATTCGGCTATGGGACAGAAGGGAAGTCTCAATACCGAAGCATATTCGATCTCAGACGGTGATACCGTGGTCGCTTATGCAAAGGATCCGGACAGCGGCGACTGGATCAAGACCGAACAGGAAGTGAAGGAAAATCCTCTGGATGAGGAAACCATGAATAAGATCCGTGAGGCTTCTGCAGATGTGATGAAGCAGGGCGAAGTGGAGAAGAAGGCCGTGAAAGTAAACGGCGAGGATTGCTGGGTACTGAAACTGGATACCACGGCAGATGCTTATATGCCGGTCTACGATATCCTTCTGGATGCTGCAGGGGATGAAGCGGAAGACGCGCTGGAAAGCACCGGTGTGGATAACCAGACGATCGAGAACTATCTTTCCTATTTCAATATGGATATGACCGTTTATGCTTCCAAAAAGACCGGCCGCTGTGTAAAGATGGAGATCGATATGTCCGGCAGCGATATGGAAGGTCTGATGGATCAGGTGAATAAAGATTTCGGCGATCAGATGGGCGGATTCATCGATCTGAGCACGGTGTCCGTAGAACTGAATGCTATTTCCTTTACCGTTGAGTTCACCGAGTGGGGCGATGTGACGGTTGAAGTACCCGATGATGTGGCAGAAAAGGCCACCGATATGGGCAGCGCTTTCAATACGGACGATGAAGAGATCGGCTGGGATGTCGAAGATACAGATGCAGAGGTAAATACAGATGCAGATATCGATCTGAATGCAACTCAGGATACGGATTCCGATGCTTCCGGCAATGATGAGCTAAGCATCAATTCCGACGGTTCCGTCTCTCTCTATGACTACGATAACAATTACCTCTGTGATGTAAACACCAGAAAAGGTTTCGAACTGGACGAGGATTTTTCCGTTCCGACCTATCTGAGCTATGACTGGACCGGCAGCGGCTACGCGAGCTATTCTGTTTACCCGGGGCTGTGGCTGGACTGGGATGATGTTGTAGCAGACGGCGAGCTGCACGAAGAGGATGACGGTGACTATTACGTAGTATTCGGAGAGGACAGCGATAAGAAGACCACGGTAAAGTCTGTGATCGATCTGGGCATCAAGCGTGACGGTTATCCGGTATATGCTACCTGTGATGCTACCATGAACGATGATAACAGTGGTTTCGATTATTCCACCTATACCATTGCATTTCGTGTGGATGATGATGACAACTGGGTAGAAGTATATCTGTATGAAGATGATATTGAGGACTGGGATGCAGATCAGTTCAGAGCAGTATACGAGGAGATCTTTGAATAAGATCCGATAAAATCCGGAAAGAAAATGAAAACAGGACTGCCGCGGGAAACCGCGGCAGTTTTTTTGCCTTATTATGGGTAAAATCAGGAAGCGCGGGCGATCAGTATCATTACGGATCTTGGCAGCAGGGTGATCTGCTCCCTGCTGTAGAACGGCAGATCATCTCCCGGTGCATTTGCCAGTCCGGCATAAGTATCTGCGGCGATCAACCAGCGATACTCTTTCGGAATGATGGGAAGCCCGAATTCGTGTGCCTCCCAGTGGGCATTGACACAGATGTAGAGAAAAGCATCCGCTTCCGTATGAAATTTGATATGATCCTCGGCATACAGATACGCGAAGCACAGGTTGTGGGCATTGCGGTCCAGCGCCCAGGGCTTTAGGCTGTGAAAGGACAGTTCCGGATAGCCGGTGCCGTTATAGCAGTGCTCGTAACGGTCGATCCGCAGGACGGGATGTGCCTTGCGGAAAGCAATCATATTTTTGGTGAAGGTAAAGAGGTCACGGTATTGTGACAGCCGGTTCCAGTCCAGCCAGGAGATCTCATTATCCTGACAGTAAGCATTGTTATTGCCATACTGGGTGTTTGCAAATTCATCACCGGATAAGAGCATGGGGACGCCACGGCTGGTGAGCAGCAGGGATGTGGCGTTCATCATCTGACGCAGGCGCAGTTTTTTGATCCCGGGATCATCGGTCTCCCCTTCTGCACCGCAGTTCCAGGACGCATTGTCATCGGAGCCGTCACGGTTATCCTCGCCGTTGGCTTCATTGTGTTTTTCGTTGTACGAGACCAGGTCATGAAGGGTGAAGCCGTCATGACAGGTGATGAAATTGACGGAGGCCTCCGGCGTGCGCTCATCATACAGATCTTCGGAACCGCTGATGCGCAGGTACATCTCGGGTGCATATTCTGCGCCGCCTTTTAAGAAACGGCGCACGCAGTCACGGTATTTTCCGTTCCATTCCGACCAGCGGCTGCATTCGGAAAAATCACCTACCTGATAAAGTCCGCCGGCATCCCAGGCTTCGGCGATCAGTTTGGTCTTGCCAAGGACCGCGTCATGCGCCAGGGATTCCAGCAGCGGGGCATCCGACATGGGTGCGCCGGATTCATCACGCGTCAGGATGCTGGCCAGATCGAAACGGAAACCGTCCACATGATAAGAGGCTACCCAGTAGCGCAGGCAGTCCAGGATCACGCTTCGCACGACGGCGTTGTTGCAGTTCATCGTATTCCCGCAGCCGCTGAAATTGTAATAATGTCCGTCCGGCGTGAGCAGATAGTAGGTGCGGTTATCGATGCCGCGGTAGGAGATGTAGGGGCCGTTCTCATTGCCTTCTGCCGTATGGTTAAAGACCACATCCAGGATCACTTCGATGCCGGCCTTATGCAGGGTACGGATCATATTCTTCAGTTCATCCGTCTCCATGCCAAAAGGTGCCGATGTGGCATAGCCTGCTTTCGGCGCAAAGAAATCCACGGTGGAATACCCCCAGTAATTATAGAGTTTCCTTCCATCGATCTCACGGTAGTTTTCAAACTCATCAAATTCAAAAATGGGCATCAGTTCCACGCAGTTGATGCCGAGTTCTTTTAAATACGGGATCTTCTCAATGATGCCGGCGAAAGTACCTTTGTACTTCACACCGCTGGAAGGATGGTTTGTAAAGGAACGTACATGCATCTCATAGATGATCAGATCTTTCTGCTTCAGTTCCAGCGGTTTGTCACCTTCCCAGTCGTAATCTTCCATAACGATCTGACCGCGGTGTTGGAAGGGATCTTTCGGATCCGGTTTAACACCCCAGACATTACGGCCGGATACTGCCTTGGCATAGGGATCCAGCAGGACCTTTTTCTTATCAAACCAAAGGCCCTGCTTCGGATCGTACGGACCGTCAAAGCGGTAGCCGTATTCCACAGTCTCAGAATCCAGACCAAACACCATCATGGTATAAACATCCCCGATACGGAAGCTTTCCGGGAAGGGGATCTCCACGAAGGGCTTTTTCATACCGCGGTGATAGAGCAGCAGTGTACAGCCGGTGGCCTCCTTCGAAAAAATGCTGAAGTTGACACCACCGTCCGTCAGCGTTGCGCCAAACGGGAACACGCGGCCCACACGGTACTGCAGATGTTTGATCGTATTTGTCGGAAAAGAATCAATGGAACGCATAGGCTTACAGGGTGATCGCGTAACTGCTGCTGTAAACTTTCTGCATATTTTCTTTGCTGTTGTATTGCTCGCCGATACAGAACTCCTTGGACCATGTCATAAAGTAGGCCCAGGGGATACGGCTTTTTTCCAGCATACGGATGTCCGGCAGATAACCAATCTCGGCCAGAGCCGCGACCTTATTGGTGGTCGTATTTTCCAGCAGCGCTTCGTAGTCGGAAGCATAGTCGGTCGGCGCATATTCCGGCAGATAGATATCCACGGAGATGACATCCACGTATTCATCACCGGGATAGCCTTCCTTCAGACGGCAGTTCCATACCCATACGAGGTTATTCAGGTGGTGGTAGTTGACATAGCGGTCATACATAAGTTTATACAGCTCACGAGCCACTTCCGGGCCTTTGGCACCCCACCAGAACCAGGTGCCGTCGGATTCGTGGAAGGGTCTCCACAGGATCGGGATATCCTTTTCCAGAAACGGTTTCAGCAATTCAGCCATGGCATCCATATCATGGAAGAAAGCTTCACGTTCCGGTGTACCTTCGACCAGTACTCTGGAGGCATCAAAATCGGTATGCTCCGCATAGAAGCTCTTATCCCGTCCGCCGATCGGGGAATACCAGTGATAAGAGAAGGTCACGATCCCGTCGGTCTTCTGCGCCCAGTCCAGTGCCACTTCCATGGTACCCCGGTTTTCATAGATCTCGGTCAGGCACGGTTCAGAGGCATCGTCGTAGTTGATATTCGGTGAGTACGCCAGCAGTTCAAAGCCGCGCAGCTTCGGTGTCTTGCCGGTCACTTCCTTAATATATTCAATTTCCTCCATGGGAATGGTCTGTGTATGCTGCCCCGTGATGATGGCCTTGCCCGCGGTATCGGACAGATAGTCCAGAAGTTTCTGCGCATTCTTTGTGGCATTCGGATTGACTGCTTTCTGCATAATGGTAACCCCTTTCGATATATAGATTTTATTACTTTGTAGTGTATCATAACCCGTGAGATTTCGAAAGCGCTAAATTCCGGTTTGTCGAAATGTAGCGGTCGGTGAGCCATGGGGACGGTTCTTGTGGCAACAAGATCGAAGATCTTTAGCCACAAGAACCGTCCCCGTGGCTCGCCGACTCGATAAACCGGAATTTATCAAAAACTCCTTGACGAAACTGTGAAGAGGGCTATATAATACGAAATCATAAATATGGACATCGAAAGGCAACGACGGAGAGAGTACCTGCGCAGGAAATGCAAAGCGAGCCGGGGAGGGTGAGAGCCCGGTGAGAGTATGGTGACAGCGAAAATCACTCCCAAGCCGCGCCCCGAAAATCGTATCTCGATTCAGTAGGCGGCGACGCTAACGCCGGCGTTACAGGCAAACGTATAAAAGGGAGAGCCTAAGGCTCGAGCGGAGTACGCGGTAAGAGGTGGTTGTGAGATCATAGGCTCATCCTGTTACTAGGGTGAGTTTTTTTAGTCTTTCGAATGGCCGTGATCACATCAGAAAAAGGAGGACGCGAGATGTATCAGAAAGTATCCAAAGACCAAAATTTTGTTGCGCGTGAAAAAGAGATCGAAAAATTCTGGAAAGACAAAGATATCTTCCGGAAGAGTATCAAGGAGCGGGAGGGCTGCCCGACCTATATGTTTTATGACGGACCGCCGACGGCAAACGGCAAGCCGCACATCGGCCATGTGCTGACCCGTGTTATCAAGGATATGATCCCCAGATACCGTACCATGAAGGGCAATATGGTACCGCGTAAGGCAGGCTGGGATACCCACGGACTGCCGGTCGAGATCGAAGTGGAGAAGCTGCTTGGCCTGGACGGCAAGGATCAGATCGAAGCTTACGGTCTGGAGCCGTTCATCGAGAAATGTAAGGAATCCGTATGGAAATATAAGGGTATGTGGGAAGATTTCTCCGGAACCGTCGGTTTCTGGGCGGATATGGACAATCCCTATGTTACCTATGATGATAACTTCATCGAGTCCGAGTGGTGGGGCTTAAAGGAGATCTGGAAGAAAGGCCTGCTGTATAAGGGCTTCAAGATCGTTCCCTACTGCCCGCGCTGCGGGACCCCGCTTTCCGCACAGGAAGTGGCACAGGGCTATAAGGATGTAAAGGAACGTTCCGCGATCGTCCGCTTCAAGTGCAAGGACGAAGATGCTTTCATCCTGGCATGGACCACCACACCGTGGACCCTGCCGAGCAACGTGGCACTCTGCGTGCATCCGGAAGAGACCTATTGCAAGGTAAAAGCGTGCGACGGCAATACCTACTATATGGCAAAGGCGCTGCTGGATACTGTACTTTCCCAGCTGCTGACCAAGGAAGATAAGGAAGCCGGCAAGGCAGCTTACGAAGTGCTGGAAACCTATAAGGGTACCGATCTGGAGCGTAAGGAGTACGAACCGCTGTACGACTGCGCCAAGGCAGATGCGGACCGTCAGCACAAGAACGGCTTCTATGTAGTATGTGACGAATACGTAACGATGACCGACGGTACCGGCGTGGTACATATCGCTCCGGCTTTCGGTGAAGACGATGCGAATGTAGGCCGTAAGTATGACCTGCCCTTCGTACAGATGGTAGATGAAAAGGGTGTGCTGAAAGAGAGCACTCCGTTTGCCGGCATGCGCTGCAAGCCGAATGCGAAAGAGATCGCAGAGGGCGTGATCAGTGCCGATCCGGAAGTATTGAAAGACCTGTCCGCAAGAAAACTGCTCTTTGCGGCACCGAAGTTTGAGCACAGCTATCCGCACTGCTGGAGATGCGATACTCCGCTTCTGTACTATGCGCGCGAGAGCTGGTACATCAAGATGACCGCGGTGAAGGAAAACATGATCCGCAACAACAACCAGATCAACTGGATCCCGGAGACCATCGGTAAGGGACGTTTCGGTGACTGGCTGGAGAACCTGCAGGATTGGGCAATCTCCCGTAACCGTTACTGG
>JAFWRC010000012.1 GCA_017508825.1 Lachnospiraceae bacterium | reverse complement strand
TAATAGTTTCGCGAAGGAGTAAGAAAAGGGGTTATGCATAAGGAATAAGACCGGTGGATGTGATCTGCCAGCATTCCGCGGACGGAAAGGTGATCCCGCTTCAGATCCGCCTGACGGATGAAGACGGATTTAAGCAGACATATAGGATCAAGGATTACCGCGACTGCTCCAACCAGGGCGCGCACCAGATGCCGGACGGCGTATTTGTACATGACGGTATTATGGTATTCGAGTGTCATATTGTGGTATTTGACCGCCTCCGGTTGATACGACTGTATTATAATACACGTTCCGGGACGAAATGGCAGATGACGGGGTGAGCGGTAACATTATCTGTGGAGAGGTTATAGAAGGAAAGAGCAGGATATGGTTGGAAAGTATAAAGTGATCACGCTATGTGGCAGCACTCGTTTTAAGGATGCCTTTATGGAGGCACAGAAACGTCTGACATTAGAGGAAAATATTGTCATCAGCGTCGGGATGTTCGGACATTCCGGGGATGATGAGGTTTGGACAGAAGGGACGAAAGAGATGCTGGACGATATGCATAAACGGAAGATCGATATGGCGGATGAGATCTTTGTTATAAATGTCGACGGATATATCGGGGCAAGTACCAGATCTGAGATAGAATACGCAGAAAAGCACGGTAAAACGGTGCGGTATTTGGAAGAAAATGAAATATGATGAGTTGGCTTTGATCCGTTTATTTACGGATAAAGAAATAAAAGAGTATACCATAAAAGATTCGAGCCATGGTGAGAAAGACTTCCGAGAGACGATATTTGTTACTGATCAAAACGGGTTAAGATATATAGTAAAAGTGGCCTGCAACACATTCACTACAAAAGAGAGCGTCAGGATGTGGCAGAAATGTGCCGAAGAATACCGACTACAGGGGTATTATTGCCCACGGATACTTACGGATATAAATGGACGATTCCCGAAAGTGAATTACAAAGGGTATGAGTGTGTAGCATATGCGGAAGAGTATTCTTTGTATAAAACCGCTGAAGATTTCGTTGGTGAAAAACGATTTCGTGACGAACTTTATATCATGACAGCACGAATTGCTGCAAAGAGATATGATTATACAGATATCCCTTCGGCGTATACTTTGTTTGATCTGTTCCCCGGAGATGAGATGGATGAGGTGGAACAGAATGCTGTGGATTTTCGGAGTTACTGTGAGACATTGCCGGAATGCTTTATAAAGCAGGCGAAAGAGATATTTAAAAGATGGGAAGATAATCGGAAAGAACTGGAAAAAGTATATCATAAACTGCCATTTTCAGTGTTTCAGGCCGATTTTAATGACTCAAATGTGCTTTTGGATAAAGATGGGAATTTTGTAGGCATATGTGATTTTAATCTTGCCGGCAGGGATGAATTCCTTAATTATTTGTTTCGGGAAATCTATTGTGGCTCGTTTGAAGAAGAACTATCGGAGATCCTGAGAGCACTGAAGATAGCAAGTGACTATTACAGATTTTCAAATGACGAGATCGAGGTAGCACCGCTAATCTATCGCTGTGTTAAGCCATTGTGGTATACCAGAGTACAAGCGCTAAAAGAAGCAAAAGATGACACGAAAGCTATTCAGGCTTGCCTTGATGCGATGGAGAATGCGCAGACAAGAGAGATAGATTTTGAAAAATATATGCGGTAAGGAGATGTAGTAACTCTATCAGGTATCAATACAAAAAAGAGGAAGGGGAAGACAAGTGGAAAATGTTTTAGATGAGCCCAGGTTTGATTATGATTCTTTTGAAAAGGATTTATATGAAGAGGTATGCCGGAAGATAGGGAATCAAGAAAACAAGGATGATATTTATGCTTTCTCTATAGACTATTTCCCAGAGTATACAACATATATTTCGTTGATGAAAAATACATATTCCAATTTGAAGAAAGCGCCGGCAACAGATAGGACAGATTTAATGTACTATAAATACTGCGAAGAAGAGTGGGGAATTTGGGATAAATTCGATATGCTGTCAGAGCAACTTGTCAGGTATTACGATGCTATGGAAGAATGGGGAAATAGTGATGACGATGAAGAATGTCTGCGTATGGAAGAAATATATGGTCAGCATAAGCAGAAGATTATTAGTTTGTGCGTAGGAGTTTTACAAAGAGTCAAAAAATCACCTGAGTATGCATCATATCAAAAACTCAATCTGAATGTGCATGTACGAGAAGGTTTTGCACCAGAAGAGGAAATCGAAATATACAAAAAATTAAATAATGAAGAGGCTGTTGAAGAATACAGAGTGTTCCTTTATGGAGAAACCGATAAAAATGACTGAGATTAGGCGGAAACATATTGTATTCTATGGATCTGTGCAGGGCGTTGGTTTCTGGTATCGCGCCAGACAGGCGGCCGGGCTGGTCGGATGTACCGGCTGGGTACGGAATGAGTGGGATGGAAGCGTCAGCATGGAAATCCAAGGCATGGAATCAGCGATTGATCAGGTGATACTGGCAATCGAGCGTGGCCATTATGTGCATATCGAAAATATGGATGTAAAAGAACTGGACCCTTTGGAAGAAGAGCAAGGGTTCAGAACATATTGATAAGGAGGGATTCAGTATGGCAAAAGCATTGGTAGCGTATTTCAGCGCAAGCGGAGTGACAAAGAAGGTGGCGGAGCGACTGGCAACAGCGATAGGAGCGGATCCATTCGAGATCGTGCCGGAACAGATCTATACGGATGCGGATCTTAACTGGCAGGACAAGAACAGTAGGAGTTCTGTCGAGATGAATGACCGTTCGGCTCGTCCGGCGATCGCATCCAAGGTAGAGAATATGGCTCAGTATGATGTGATATTTATTGGATTCCCCATCTGGTGGTATCGTGAGCCTTCGATCGTAGATACTTTTGCGGAGGCATATGATTTTGGCGGAAAGACGATCATTCCGTTCGCGACATCCGGAGGCAGCGGTATGGGAGGATCCGGAATGAATATAGGGGCATTGGCTAAAGATGCTCATGTGATCGAGGGTAAACGCTTTGCGGCAGGGGTATCGGAAGATGAACTGAAAAAATGGGCATCGACCTGGATATAAGTATGTGAATTGGGATAAAGCGCAATGAAGAATAAATTATGAGGGGGTAAAGAGTGTGAACGAGCAGGATTGCAGAGCGGTTGAAAACATGGCACTTACGGGGATGGAACTGGAGAGGCTGTATGCCTGCTTCCCGAAATTCCCCAGGGAAGAGATAGAGCGGATCTATATGGAATCGAAGATCCGAACGGATGAAGATCCGGCGGATACACTGATATCTGTGAATTGCTCGTGAAGAGATTATTTTTGAAATGGGAGAAATAGTTATGGATATCAAGGCAATGACTTCTGCTATAGATGAAAAATATGAACAGGTGAAGACTGCAATTGACGGGGATGATCTGCTGAAGATCAGGGAACTTTCACTGGAATTGCACGCTATGGTGCATCCGGCAGAAGTGTCAGGAACTGCAGAAAAAACAATCGCGGATTTTGTGCTGGATTATATGATGCAGGGAAATCAAAATGAATTGGTGCCCAGAGAGACTTGGGAAACGGATCTGCATTATGCCGGTAGCGCAACGGTTCCTATCTGTTGGCAGTTTTGGCATACCTATAGGATAGAGGATCTGGTAAGTAATATTCTGATGAACAATGGTCAGCAGATCTTTAATGATGAATGGCAGAAAAGGATAGGATCATCTATTACGGATACTGGAAATGCGTTGGAACCGGATGAGGTGATTGCATGGGGAAAAGAGATAAATATTGCAGAACTTCGTGAGTATATGATCGCAGTTGGAAAGAATACCCGGCGGATTCTGTCAGAACTGACATTGGAACAGATCAAATCCATGGTGCCGGAAGAATGGGTTATGAGAATTCTGGAAGAGGGCGGAGTAACTACGGATTTCAGATCTGTGTGGCTGCTGGTATTCTGGGGGAGATTAACCGTTGGCGGTATGATCTTAACCCCTATGACATCGCATCATATGATGCATCTTCCTACAAGTGTTGATAAGATACTGGGTAAATGACGGATGAGGTTTATATGAGCGGTGTGTTTTGATCGCATAAAAGAGCCATATTATCCGGCGATTTCATTTATTATTCTGTTCATTTTCTGCATTGCTGCTTCAATAATATCACACGGGATAGAACTGAAACCGATCAATATCTGGTTGGAGGGGCAGTCCTGTTTCCTGATCCAATATCGCTCAGTAGGATATACACCAATATCCTGTTTTAACATTTTTTGGATGATTTCTTTTTGGGGCAAGGTCGTATCTATTGTCATAATGAAGTGTAGTCCGGCATCAGTCCCGGATAAATTGATGTTTTTCATATCCAGCAGAGAAAGAATAGTATCGTGTTTCTTCTTGTAGAACGTCCGAATGCTGCGTACGTTGTTTTCATATTCTCCTGATCTCAGATAGTTATAAAGAGCTTTTTGAATCAGAGATGGAACCACGGAATTGGAAATTAAGTATATATCGTGATATTTTGACATAAGCTCTTTTGGAAGAACCAGGTAAGCAACGCGAAGATCAGGCGACAGGGACTTAGAAAAGGTACCAAGATAAATAACACGTCTTCCACCATCCAGAGACTGGAGAGATGGAATAGGATGTGTATTATATCTTAATTCACTGTCGTAATCGTCTTCGATGATGTAGCAATTATTCTTAATAGCCCAATCGATTAAACCGAGCCGTTTATTCACAGGAAGAATGCAGCCCATAGGAAATTGGTGAGACGGAGTTACATACAGCAGTGTGTGTTTTATGGAATTAAGACCTGAGATGCTTATCCCGTCGGATTCTACAGGTATGGGTTTAGGATGAAAACCTCTTCGTTCAAAGACTACCCGGCACCCGTCATAGCCCGGATCTTCCAGCGCAAATCCCCATTCATTAGAATTGAATATGGAACACAGGATATCCAACGCGGCTTGGTGGCCGTTAGTGATAATGATCTGATTGGCATCGCATTGTACACCGCGGGAGCGCAAGAGATATTCGGCAAGCTCTTCTCTCAATTCGGGAATTCCTTCCGGGCCAACATAATTCACAGTAGAGTTCATAGAGAGCTCGTCTGTGGCATCGATGATACATTTACGCCATTTTTTGCTTTGGTAGCAATTGTACTCCAGATTCCCATATCGGAAATTGTATTTGGGGAGAACAGGATTGGGTTCCGAGAATAGTTTTATATTTGTTTTTCTGACTGTTTTCACTAAAGGAATATCAAGTGCTTCTACGTAGTATCCGGAACCACCACGCGAAGTGATATAGCCTTCTACCAGCAACTGGTCATATGCTGCCAGAACAGAATTCCTGCTGATGCCATATTCCTTAGCGAGAGCTCTGCTGGCAGAAAGTCTTGTGCCCGGTTTAGTTTCTCCGGATAATATCTGAGCTTTTAACTGCTGATAGATCTGCTCATAAATAGGTTTATTTCTGTCTATATAGATCATAATAATTGGTACCTTGTAAAATGTTGATATTGGTACTACAAATAGAACCGATCCAATTTATAATTATACACTGTAAAGGAAATAAATCAATAAACTACAGGAGGAATAATAAAATGACAAGACTGGCTGATGTGAATGATATTCCAAAGATCTTACCGCTGCTAATGGATTATAGGACCTTTTATGGGGTGAAAACACAGGACGTAGATGAGGCGGAAAGATTTCTTCATGAAAGGTTATCCAAAAGTGAAAGTATTGTTTTCGTTACCTTTCATGAAGGGGAGGCGGTAGGTTTTATTCAGCTATATCCTTCGTTTTCAACAGTATCATTAAAGCGTCAATGGCATCTGAATGATCTGTTTGTTAAAGAAGAATATAGGAGAAAGGGATATGCTTCCGAACTGATGGAGTCTGCCAAAGAATACTTTAAGGGGAGAGCAAAGGGTTTTACGCTCATAACTGAGAAGACAAATGTCAATGCAAAAGCATTTTATAAAGCCAATGGCTGGCAGACGGATGAATATGATTTTTACACATTCTTTTATTAATAATAAGACTCGTCCCTAATAAAAAATTATATTACAAATATAATGACAACTAATATCTGCTCCAAACTGGGGATAAGATATTTTTCCAATCATAAATTCCGCTTTCGATGGGTATCGGATTGCTATGAGGCAGGAGTGGAAGAAGAGCGGATCCAGAATAGCGTGGGGCACGCTGGGGCAGAAATGACCAGGCATTACAACAGATCCCGGGTAAGGCCTCTTACCCGGGAAGAAGTCGATGCGATCACTGCCGGGGCGTTCACTACTGTTCACTATAAATGAAAAACCCCTCAAACTTAATGTTTGAGGGATTTCTCGCGCAGCAGGTGATGGGAATCGAACCCACGTGTTCAGCTTGGAAGGCTGACATTCTACCATTGAACTACACCTGCATATTATTCGTCGGGGTGACAGGATTCGAACCTGCGGCTTCCTGGTCCCAAACCAGGCGCTCTACCAAACTGAGCCACACCCCGAAACATATCACACCGTTGTTTGAATCTCTGAAATTCAAACGCAAAAATGATTCTAGCAGATTGAAAAATGTTTGTCAATCATTTTTTTGGAAAATTTCATTAAATCTTAATTTTCAGAGACCCGCATAGAGTTGACATATAATCGGATTATGGTAAACTATATGAGAATAACTTATGAGGGTGCGGGGATATGGAAAAACCTGTAATACAGGTAAAAGATTTATATAAGATCTATCGGATCGGTACCAATAAAGTGCGAGCGCTGAATGGTGTCGATTTTTCTATTGAAAAAGGTGAGTTTTGCTGTATTGTCGGTACTTCCGGTTCCGGAAAATCCACATTGCTGAATATGCTGGCGGGATTGGAAAAGCCGACCAAGGGGCAGATCGTGATCGCCGGAGAACATATCGAGAGCAAGAACGAAAGCCAGCTGGTGAATTTCCGGCAGGCACACGTCGGTTTCATTTTCCAGTCATACAATCTGATGCAGAATATGACCGCCATTGAAAACGTGGCTATGCCGCTGACGTTTCAGGGCGTGAGCAAATGGGAACGGGAGCGGCGTGCCATCAAGATGCTCAAGCTTGTAGGACTGGGCAAGTATATGCGCCACAGGCCCGGGGAGATGTCCGGCGGTCAGCAGCAGCGTGTAGGTATCGCCAGAGCGCTGGTGGTGAACCCGGAGATCGTCTTTGCCGATGAGCCGACCGGAAACCTGGATTCCAATACCACGATCGAGGTGCTGCAGCTGATCAAGAAGATCAGTCAGGAAAAGAACCAGACGATGGTAATGGTAACGCACGATAATTATCTGGCAGGTTTCGGTGACCGCATCATACAGATCCGCGACGGAAAGATCATCCGGAATGTGGACAACCGTGAGCAGGCAAGACTGCAGATGGAAGCCCTGATGAACGGCACGGCTTCCATGCCGGATCCGGGACCGTTCCCGCAGACGGCAGAGACGGCAGTACCGGATGCGGCAGCAGCACCGCAGATGCCGGCAGATCCAACGGCACCGCAGACAGAGAGCGGAGGAGAGCCGGATACGCAGAACGGATCCTCCGGCAGTATCTGGGATGAAGTGAATGAGACGATAAAGAACGAAGGAGATACACAGTCATGAAAAAATCGGGAGCACAGCTCGTTGTCAAGATCATATTAGCATTGTTTGCCCTGGTGGCGGCATTTACCATACCGTTCCCGGGAATGGGGATCGAAGGGATGGAGGTATCGGCGTCCTTTAATGCCGCGTTGCTTTCGACCAAAGATCCGGATAAGATCATAAAGAATGAAGACCGTGAAGTGGCGTATGTCTTTTTGATGGAGCACATCGGCAGTCTGGAAGCGCTGTATGATATCTCGCCGGAAGCACATGCCAAAATGGATGCAGTATTCCGCCAGGCGAATGTATTTATCGCAAACAATGACATGACCGTATCCCAGCTTGTAGCCTATGTGAGTGAGGTGGAAGCAGATCTGTCCGAAGCGGCACGGATGAATATCGACGGCGCCGAGCAGTTTTTGTTCCTGAACAATACGGTGGGGATCCCTTCCGGTAAATACAATGAGCCGGTGCGCGTGATGCTTTCCGTGATCAATCTCGGAAAAGCGGCCGTTACCGATGTGGTGATCACACCGGTGCAGGATACGGATCCGAAGAAGTGGCCGTTTGTGATCCAGACGGCAACGGATACCCGGATGATCAAATGCATCTCTGCAGCATCTTCTATAGAAGAAGGCTACCTTCTGCATCAGGATGTCGCATGGGATTTCATCATCTCCAACGATGCTTATACGGGCACGTACCCGATTAAGTTCCATGCAAAATATTACCGTAACGGCAAGATCGAGGAAACGGACCTGACGACCTATGTGAACGTGACCGGACGCCCGGGAAGAATGCTGATCGAAGAGGAAAAGAAGGAAGATGAAGATAAGCTTCCGCCTTCCACGCCGAGGATCATCGTGACCGGATTTGTGACCGATCCGGCGGAAGTGTATGCCGGCGATACGTTCCATCTGACCATTACGGTACAGAATACTTCTGCAACTTCTACGGTATCCAACGTGCAGTTTGACTTAAAGGCAGCAACGGAAGGAGATAATAAGGAAACGACTTACGAGGCGTTCCTGCCGACTTCCGGTAGCGCGTCGATCTTTGTCAACAAGATCGCGCCGGGAGAGACGAAAGATCTGAACATTGAAATGACGGCAAGAAGCGATCTGGCGCAGAAGCCGTACGTGATCGACCTGAAGGCTAATTACGAAGATGCAAAGCATAATCCGTTCTCGGCGACGACCAGCGTATCCATCCCGGTCAAGCAGGAGGCGCGTATCGATTACGGCGATGCGGAAGTGCTGCCGGAATCGATCGAAGTGGGCGGCCAGTCCAACGTGATGTTCCAGGTATACAACAAGGGAAAGACAACGCTCTATAATGTGCAGGTGGTATTTGATGCGCCTTCCGTAGACGGCGGCAGCACATTCCTGGGCAAGCTGGAACCGGGGGCTACCGGTAATGTAGATGCTATGGTAAACGGCGTGGCGCCGACGGAGGATGACGGGATTGTACGCGCGGTGATCTCTTACGAGGATGAAGCCGGGCGTGTGACGACACTGGAAAAAGAGATCAATCTGTATGTCTATGAGCCGATGATGGACGAAGGCGACTGGGGAATGGAAGACTTTGATATGGGAATGGAAGAAGAAAAGGCCTTCCCTTGGGCAGCAGTGATCGGCGGCGGCATCGGCGGCCTGATCCTGCTCATCATCATTATCTGCGTGATCGTATCTTCCGCTAAAAAGAAGAAAGCACGCCAGCAGGAACTGGATGACTTGGATGATTAATTATTTGGGTGACAAGCTATGAAACTAGGTGATCTGCTCAGTATGAGCCTGAGCAGTCTGTTCAAAAGAAAAGTGCGGACCATACTGACGGTGCTGGGTGTCATTATCGGCACCACATCCATCGTGGTGATGCTTTCTCTCGGTATCGGGATGAAGCAGTCCATGCTCGACGAGATGGAGTCCTATGGAAGTCTTACCGGGATCACGGTGCGGACGCAGCGAAGCTACGATGACAGCGGTGATAAAAAAGGCGAGGAACTGCGCCTGGATGATAAGCTGGTGGAAGAGCTGTCCCATTTGGAACACGTCACCGGCGTAGATCCCATGCTCGAGATGTACGTGATCGTGAAGAAGGGGCAGTACATGGGCTATGTGGACCTGTACGGTGTGCCGCAGAGTTATTTCCGGACCAGGAATATGAAACTGGGGGAAGGCAGTTATCCGGCGGCGAACGGCGAACTGGAGATCGTTTACGGAAACTGTGTCATACAGTATTTTCAGAACGAAAAGAACGGAAGAGGGTATTGGGAAACCGGCGAGCTACCGGATATCGATCTGATGAACGATCCGCTGTACGTGGTCTTTGATACGGACCGGTATTTCCGGGGCGGTTCATCGGATGAAAACGGCCAGGTCGTTCCCAAAGCCAAGAAATATCTGATCCCTACCGCAGGACTGGTAGCCGGCGGTGTGGAAGATTATAATGAGTTTGCGTATTATGCTTATTGTGATATCGATGCGCTGAAAGCGGTGCTGCAGAGAGAGTTCAAGGGCCGTGCGATCCCGGACCAGCCAATGCAGAAGAACGGCAAGCCTTATAAGGAGATCTTCTATTCCGAGCTGATCGTCAATGTGGATAATATGGAAAATGTCAGCGCGGTGCAGCAGCTCATCTCGGATATGGGCTATCAGGCCTATTCGAGTATGGAATGGATCGAGTCGGATATGCAGATCATGAACATCGTGCAGGCCGTGCTGGGGGGCATCGGCGCCGTGGCATTGTTCGTAGCGGCGATCGGTATCACCAATACGATGATGATGTCCATCTATGAGCGTACCAAAGAGATCGGTATCATGAAGGTGATCGGCTGCCGCATCCGCGATATCCAGGCGCTGTTTCTGATCGAAGCCGGCTACATCGGTCTGATCGGCGGTACCCTGGGAGTGGGGCTGAGCTATATCCTTTCCGTCGTGATCAACAAGATCATAGCAGGGACGGATATGGGATTTGACCAGATCTCGCGCATTCCCGTGTGGCTGGGCGGCGTGTCAGTGGTGTTTGCGATCCTGATCGCGATGCTGGCCGGATTCTTTCCGTCGGTTCGGGCTATGAAACTCAGCCCGCTGGCGGCAATCCGCGCAGAATAAAAAAAGTAACAAAAAAATATAAAAATCCCTTGTTTGGGGTGGTAAAATTGCACATTTTCGTGTATAATGATAGTGGCAAAAAAGTGTACTGAAAGCATATCTTGTTTTTGGGGGATATATGGAGCAGTCTGAAATCGGAAAAATCTGTCTTCGGTGTATGAAAGTCAGTGATGATGTCGGCATCTGTCCGTACTGCGGAAAAGAAAAAGCAGGGCAGCAGACATGGTCAAAAGCACTGACACCGGGAACCATCTTAAATAATAAGATCCTGATCGGTAATATCCTGGGAAAAGGCGGCTACGGCATAACCTATATCGGTTATGACATGCTGCTGGAGTATCCTGTTGCCGTAAAGGAGTTTTTCCCGGATGAAATGGTTGACCGTTCGGAGGATGGCAAAACCGTTCTTGTTTTGGATGCGGTCAACAAAGAAGAGTATGAAAAAGAAACGAAAGCATATCTGAGAGAAGCGCGTATTCTGGCGGAGTTCTCCAAGTTCCCCGGTATCGTTTCGATCAAGGACCTTTTCTATGAAAATAACACAGGCTATCTGATCATGGAATACCTGCGTAGCGGCAATCTGCGCAAGTATATCGATTCTCAGGGCGGCTGGCTTTCCGTGGAGGAATCGCTGCGCCTGATGGAACCGGTGATCAGCATTCTGGGCAAACTTCACCAGTCGGGCCTGATCCATCGCGATATCAGCCCGGACAATATCATGATGGATGATGACGGTTCCATCAAGCTGATCGACTTCGGCGGATCGAGAAAACTGGGCTTTGCTAACCAGCAGGTTTTCCTGGGCAAATGGGGCTATGCTCCGCTGGAGCAGATGCTCTCCAAGCTGTCCGAGCAGGGACCCTGGACCGATATCTACGGCATCTGCGCGACGCTGTACAGCATGATGACCGGCGATGTGCCGCAGTCATCCTACGAGCGTAATGAAAAAGACGAGCTGGTCAATCTGGCAGATTATACGATACAGATCGATAAGAAGCTTGCCAAGGCGATCATGAAGGGACTTTCCATGGAGCCGCAGGACCGCCAGCAGACCATCGAAGAACTGTACAAAGATCTGTACGGCATCTATCCGGATGAAAAGGCCGGACTGGCACAGGCGGCGCCGGCAGGCCCGGTGGTACATCTGTTAAAAGATCGTAATGAGCGTGTATGGTTTGGTGAGTATCCGATGAACGAGATCACCGGCGCGCAGCTGGATTCGGATATCGTATATGCGGATTATGACAGCGACGATATCGCCGTGGTCAACGGGGAACGCTATCTGCGTATGCCCGTGCTGAAGGAAGAAGTACAGGATTCCCGTGATATCTTTAATATCCGCAAGCAGGCCAGACCGGAAAAAGAAATCTCGGGCTACCGTTATTTCAAATTTAATATGCTTTCCTGGAAAGTGCGTCAGACCAGAGGCGGACGTGTGACGCTGCAGGCAGAGTACATCATCGAGTTCCGGCCGCTTGATAAAGACAAGTATCTGCTTATGAACGACCGTGAGATCCAGAAGATCCGCACCGGGATCTACTGGGAGACCAGCGAGATCCGCGGCTGGCTCAATTCGCGCTTTGTCCGTATGGCCTTTACGGAAGAGGAGCGCGCGCTTCTCAACAATACAAAGGTAACTACGCCGGTATCAGCTTTTTCAGATCGTACGACCTATGACAAGGTATATCTGCCTTCCATCGAGGAGATCCGTTTCGGTTTTGATATCGATCTTGCGCTGGCACGCGGCACAGGCAGGACCAAGATGGAGCCCGAGTCGGTGCCTTGTTCCCAGTATGTAGCTGCACAGGCCAACAGCATTCTGTCTCACGCCAGCTACGGCTTGCGATCGCGCGGACATATCGACGGCAGCGATTCCTACAAGTGCGCGGAGAATTTTGAAGGGCACGCCATTGTAGACAACAAGCTTTCACTATGGAAACTGAATGAAGCAATGGGTATCCGGCCGGTCATTTGCGTAAATGAGGCGGATATTGTGGAGATGCAGTGATATGAGAACCTTTGTACTCAGCGATATTCATGGATATTACAACACATTTCTGAAGATGCTGGAGAAGATCCGCTTTTCGGATGATGATTTTATGTACGTGATAGGTGATGTGATCGATCGCGGAGATCAGGGGATCGCGATCATCAAGGATCTGATGCAGCGCAAGAATGTAGAGATGTTTCTGGGAAATCATGAGCTGATGATGCTTAACGCCATTGACTATCAGCGCAGGAAAAGGCAGGGACTGGTGCAGGAGGATCCGTTTGATGATCACCTGACACCGTATGAACTGTGGACGCATCCGGCAAACGGCGGAGGGCAGACGTTTGAAGATTTCTACAAGATGTCGCAGGAAGAACAGGATGAGATGGAGAACTTTTTGCGAAACCTGCGTCTGATCAAGCGTGTCAAGGTCGAGGGACACAGTTTCCACCTTTCTCACAGTTATTCCGTAGGATACCGTTTCGGCAAGGAACTGTTCTTTAAGGATGTGACTCCCAAAGCTGCGGAACGTATCGTTTGGGACAGTTTGTTTGAACAGGACGGCGATCCGTTTGTGGAACCGGAGGTATATACCTTTGGATACAAGAGTGATACCTATGTGGTGGGACATATCTTTACACAGCGCTTAAATCATGTGGATGAGAAGGGCAGAGGCAAGATCTACAAAAAGAAAAAGTTCCGCGGATACCGTGTCATCGATCTGGATTGCGGGATGGCGCTGAACAACCGTTCCAGCCGGCTGGGCTGTATGATACTGGAGACCGGTGAAGAGTTCTACGTACCTTTGTATGATTCCTGACAGGTATTGACGGGCGAAAGGATGAGGATCCTATGAATCTGTTTACGGATATCGAGCAGGCGGAGATCGACAAGATGCTCCTCTGCTCCAGGGCAGTGAAGAAGAAATTGTCTGCAGGCGAATATATCTTCCGGCAGGGAGAGACGCCGCAGATGATTTTTTTATTACAATCCGGTGAGGCGGCACTGGTGAAGGATTTTGCTTCAGGCAAGCGCAATCTCTTATATACCGTAAAGCCTGGGGATGTGTTCGGTGAGGCATTCCTGTTTTCCAATCAGTCCCATTACTGGTATGATGCAGTGATGGTAAAAGCGGGGGAAGTGCTGCAGATCCCGTGGAAGTTTTTCTACGGCTTCTGTGAAAATGCCTGCGGACATCACCGGATGATCACGAGAAATATGCTGGAGATCCTGGCCGGACGGAATTTTACGATCACCAAGAAGCTGCATCTGCTCAGCTCGACATCGCTCAAGGAAAAGCTGGCCATCTATTTTCTGGAGAATGCGGATAACGGGGGCCGGGTAACGTTGACGATGAACCGCGAGATGTTTGCGGACTTTCTGGGAGTG
>JAFWRC010000103.1 GCA_017508825.1 Lachnospiraceae bacterium | reverse complement strand
CAGCATACCCGTGGGAAGGCATTTTTCATTTCCTTTTCAAGATATGCTTCATCATCCGTAAATTTCCGGCAGAGACAGGTGCAGATCTCTTTTTTCTTTTCTATGTCTGTGACTTCGCGGATCCGTCCAAACACGATCACGCTACGGATATTGAGCGCCCACTCACCTTCTCTTCGATAGCCCTTATCCATCACGCAGTAGCTTGCCTTATCGCACTTTGTAATTGCATCAAGCTTATGCCCTTCTTTTGCGCCATGAAAGTAAAGCTTTCCGTCACTCTCCGAATACCAGTGATCCAGCGGAATACCATATGGGTATCCCTCATCTCCAAGAACGGATAACACGCCTCTTGGCTCGCTCTTCAGTATTTCTATGCATTCCTCGTTTGGAATCTGTTGCTTAAAACGTCTCATTTCTCTGAACATGATCTCTACATCCTCACTATAAAATTTTTAATCTTGATACTACACATTATATAGCATTTGCGGAAGAAAACTTGAACTGTCTTCTGTTTAGTATAACCCCTATTATCAAGAAAACATAAAAGAACAACAGGAAGTATCCGAATAATCCCATTCCCAGTGCCTGACCAAGAAATCCGAAACAGAGCGGCGATACTACTATGGCCGTGTTGGCAACTGCCATCTGTGCACCGATCAGAGCAGCTGACCTTTCTTCGCCAAATTGCTCGGGAGTAAGATAGTTGAGATTAGGGAACATCGGCCCGTTGCCTAATCCGATAAGGAACAGAGCCGCTATGGTTATAAAACTGTTATCGGTAATGATAAGTGTCAGTAGCGCTATTCCCAAAACGCCGGAACCGATCGTTATTATCGTACGGCTGTGCATTTTGCGAGCCAGAACACCCGACAGAAATCTTCCCAATGTCATTCCGAGATAATAAAATGTTATCGTTCTGGCAGCAAGTTCTTCTGTCGCACCTCTGCTTTCCACCAGAAAAGTACTGCTCCAGGCCCCAACGGTAAGTTCTATTGAGCAGGTACAGAAAAATAAAAGCCACATCACTTTTACACCACGGATCTTTGACGCTTCAATTATTGACAAACTCTTAATATCGCTTTCCGAAGTCTCATTTTTCTCTCTGACTTTATTCCAAAGCGGAAGCGAAAAGATAACTATCGCCGCAATTGCAAACTGAATTATCGTAGCAATGCCGTAACCTCTTCTCCAATTGATACCGTTTCTGAATACAAGAGCAAGTATAAAAGGACTTACTGTTACACCAATTCCATAAAAACAATGCAGAAAGCTCATCATAGAGGCATTGTAGTGAGAGGCCACATAATTGTTGAGCGCGGTATCTATAGAACCGGCACCAAGCCCCAAAGGGATCGCCAAGATAATCAAGATTGCAAAACTATGCGAGAGCGAAAAACCAAGCAAAGCCAGCGCTGTAAGGAGAGTACATCCGGCTGTCAGATGGGCTGTTCCGAACTTTCTGATAAACCATGCGCTAAGAAGGCTTGATATTGTCGTTCCGATAAAAGTAACCGTCGTTATAACTCCGCCGAGAGAAATCGGAAGACCATATTCCGTATAAATAGCAGGCCAGGCGGTTCCGAACAGAGAATCCGGAATCCCAAGACCGATAAAAGCAATGTAAATGACAATCAAAAGAAGGGTTACCATGATTTATACCTTTTCTTCTTTCCGGCAACTTTCGCCATATACTTGTTCGTCCCCGTGGTTTTCATTTAATCCGTGCACACCTGGCATCCAAATACACTCAGATAAATATCATGCACCTCGCATTTGGGGAATCCGCAGCGCACAGGATCATTCTCTTCCGCGCCCCTGAGCCGTTCAGCCAATGCTTCCTCCCTGATATCCGACTTCTCCATTCTCTGTACCAGTTTTTCAAAAACATTAAGCGCGTCTTTTACACTCTCAGGACCATGCTCCGGATCATACCGAAAACAAAAAATATTTCCCATAACTCTTATGTTCTCACTTGCAGCGTTTCTCTAATAAATCTATAAATTGCTGCCTTGTGATTCCTCCAAACTTATCGGCAAAATCGTCATAACTACAGTCATCCGGCAGTCCCAGAAAGTTCATGATGCAGTTGAATTTATCTCTGTTTTCCGGAAGCAACAGATTCCCCTGCAAATAATGTCCCGGCGTTTCTTTTAAAATCTCCGACAGCGTTTTGCCGCAGTTCTTCCCGGTAATATGAAACGCCCCTCCCATCTCATGATAGGTATGATCCGATAACATCTCCTTTATCTCTTCCGAAAGATGATCCTTGGGAACCGTTGCCGTCGTAAATCCCCATTCAATATATATCAGATCAGGATTCCTGCTTCTTTGTTTGCCATACTGCAAAAAAACATCTCCGACATTGACATTAAACTGAATATCATCCACCTCCAGCTTCTTACGTCCGATGATTTGATGCGTTCCCCAGATAATATCATTATCCTGATATAGTTCAGGCGGTCGCATTTTCATATTTTGCAGCTGCTCTACCGTCATACTTTTATCTGTAGTCACAAAGTCATACATTCTGAACAGAATCGGCTGCCCCATTAATTCTCTAAAGATATGCGGCGCCTGTAAATCTTTCCATTTTTCCAGTTCCCGTGTCTTTGCAAGGATCAGACCATAGGTATAATGATTCCGGTCAATCTGACATCTGAACACATCTCCGGGGCCGAACTTTACCGTCTGATGCGGAAGCGTTCTGATCTCATTTACTCTGTCAAAATAATCATCCGGACATGTAGACATATAGTATTTCATATACGCGTGAAAATCCTGATCGGATTTGATATCTTTTACCTTATCCGCATCCCCGATAAACAGATCCTGATTATTTCTCGGATTCCATACAGCCATCCGGGACTTATCTCTCATATAAATACAGAAATTACAACCAAAGGACATGATGGACAACACATTTGAAATGGTTATTTTTTTAGCTCTTCCTCTTGCTGTCTGAGGAAGTATCATATTTCTGTGATCCGTTGCCAGCTTCGTATCAAATTCCGTATAATTCTGAGATGCGATCTTTTCGTCTTTCACCCCGTATTCTTCGTATATCACCTTCACTATGGTATCTGCTTCATAAAACAATATCATACGATTATGGCATATCCCCGTTACGTTATACAGGGTTTCTTTTTCCCACGAAGGATTCAGCCCGTCCAAAGCCAGGTATCTTCGTTCTTCCTCTGTGAGCGTAATACAATATACATGATCCGTAAAATACGGATCCTTTTTCGCATTCCTTTTGGCAGGAACAGGATTCGTACTGTCTGATTGCTGATCGCGATCCGCAAAAACAGCGTTTTCCGGGATCAGCCTGCCCTCATCAAAGCCGCCAAAGATCGCCCTTACTGCATCATAGTTGATGCCATCTTTTCGCTTCCAGAAATAGAGCGGATAAAAACACATATCATCGCGATATCTCTCGATCGGGCCGCAATTGGTAAATTCGTGAAGGAAGCCCTTATGTTCGTCATTTTCCAGAATGCTGCAGATGGACAGGATTTCCAGAATGCAATGCACGCCGGTCGATGAAGCATCGATTACTTTTTTGCTCCGTATTTCAGATACTGCTGCCGTATCTTTGTTATGATCCTTCAGCGATATGATTGCGGCAAAGATACCATCGAGAATACGATAATCCTCCTCCCCGGGCTCCACCGGAGGGAGTTTTTCAAATTCTTTCAGATCATTCAGTACATATTCCGCACAGGTATAGTCAGGCTCTTTCCCGTATTGTTTGGGCGGAAGATAACGAAATACACCGTATTCATTCCAGTCTATGGTCTCCGCATCGCCAAGCCCATGCGTGCATCCGCAGATCAGACATTTCCCATTGATCCGTTCCGTATTTTTCGAGGAATGCTCCGGAAGGCTGCGCGCCCAGATCAGACCGGCTATTGCAGAACGATATCTCAGATCCCCGCTGGAAAGGCTGTACAAAAAAGCTTTCGCTGCCTTCTCAACGGAAATACGTTCTGATAAATCTTTGATCTCACGGATCATCTCGTCGTGCGTTATACTTGATTTCGGAACAAAAACGCCTGATTTAACAGCAGCTTCAAAATCCTTATCTGCCGGTTTCTCCGTGATCTGGTAGGAAAGGTAATATTTTTTCAGTAATGTTATCGCTTTTTTATCCAACACTGTATTTTTCATTTCACCCCTCAATGTTCATCGTATCTATGTAATACTGAATTGTTGATCAATCTCCCCGATCAGTTCCGGATCCGCAGGAAGCCATTTGACGGATTTCCTCAAAGAATTTTTACACCCCTATCAACCGCTCCCTGAGCATCGTATTCCGCTTCGTCACGGTCACATTCTTTACGGCATAGGACAGAGCCTTCTTTGTACCGATCATCACCAGTACCTTCTTCGCACGGGTGATGCCGGTATAGATCAGGTTGCGCTGCAGCATGATGTAATGGTTCATCAGCACCGGCATGACCACGATGGGATACTCGGATCCCTGCGCCTTATGGATCGTGGTGGCATAAGCATGCACCAGCTCATCCAGTTCCGTCACATCGTACTCTATGCTCCGACCGTCAAAGTTCACGCTAAGCGATCTGTCTGTTTCCGTTACAGATTCAATGATGCCGATATCCCCGTTAAACACTTCCTTGTCGTAGTTGTTCTTGATCTGCATCACCTTATCGCCCTCACGGTAGGCAAAGCCGCTTCTTCGCAGGCATTCTTTCGGCATCATCACTTTACCGCGCCCGCGCAGAAAGACTTCTTTCTCTGCCGGATTTAAGGCTTCCTGCAGAGCCAGATTCAGATTTGTCGCGCCCACCACGCCGCGCTGCATCGGTGTAAGCACCTGAATCTGATTGGATGCCACGCCGTAATATCCCGGCAGGTTCTCCTTCACCAGCTTCACGATCTGCGGTACCACCGCTTCAGCATCTTCATTCTCCATAAAGAAAAAATCGGATTCTCTTCCGTTATTGATCTCCGGCATCCTGCCTTCATTGATGCGGTGGGCATTCATAATGATCCGGCTGGTCTGTGCCTGGCGGAAGATCTTCGTCAGCCGCACCACAGGGAACACTCCTGAATCGATCACATCACGAAGCACATTTCCGGCACCGACCGACGGCAACTGATCGATATCTCCAACCAATACCAGGCGCATTGACGGGGGTATCGCTTTTAAGAGAGAATTCATTAGGATGATGTCAATCATGGAGCACTCATCCACGATCAGCACATCCCCTTCCAAGGGATTGTCCTCATTCTTCTGATAGCCTTCCGGCGGCTTGCACTCCAACAGACGATGGATGGTCTTCGCCTCCAGCCCGGTAGCCTCCGTCATACGCTTGGCCGCGCGTCCGGTAGGCGCTGCGCAAAGGATCTTCAACCCGAATGCTTTATATACCGATATGATCCCGTGCGTGGTCGTCGTCTTGCCGGTACCGGGACCGCCGGTCAGCACCATCACCTTTGCCATTGCGGAGCGCTTGATGGCATCTGCCTGGATGTCGTCATATTCCATGCCGGTCTTTTTCTCCACTGCAGCGATATCCACGGACAGATTAGCATCTCCGCTCTCCTGTCTGGCCTGCGCCAGTTTGGTATAGAGCTTGTCGCCGGCGGGAGATGCTGCCAGCTTCTTAAGCTTTGCAGCCACGCCGATCTCTGCATAATAAAACGACGGCAGGTAGACCGGATCCACCTGCTCACCGTCCTCATTTCGTTTCACCAGATCACGCTCCGGGATCAGCTCATTCTTCTTCAGCATATCGTCCATAGTCGCCGCCACGGTACCTTCACTGGCTTCCAAAAGCTTCACCGCCGCATCGATCAGCTGACGCTTTTCCGCATAGACATGCCCGTCATTCGACAGCTCCGAGAGTGTATACATCAGCCCGCTGCGCAGGCGCACATAGGATTCTTTCCCAAAGCCCAGCTTCTCTGCGATCTGGTCTGCAGTCTTGAAGCCGATCCCCCAGATGTCATCCGCCAGACGATACGGATTCTCCTTCATCACAGGGATGCTGTCATTGCCATACTGCTTGTAGATCTTCGCCGCAAAGGAGGTGGATACCTGATGTTCCTGCAGGAAAAGCATGATATTCTTCACTTCCTTCTGCTTAAGCCACGACTCGGCGATCATCTGTATCCGCTTATTGCCGATCCCTTCGACCTCGATCAGCAGTTCCACATTATCCTCGATCACGGTAAATGTGTCCACGCCGAAACGCTGTACGATCTTCTTTGCAAACTTCGGTCCTACACCCTTGATCAGCCCGGATCCCAGATACTTCTCCATACCGTATACAGTCGCCGGCAGGGTTTCCTCCCAGTTCTCCGCTACGAACTGCCTGCCGTATTTCGCATCGACCTTCCAGTTTCCTTCCACCAAAAGAACGGATCCGACATTCGCATCCAATAGATTCCCTACTACCGGTACCAGATCGCTGTAGTCTTTCACCCGGCATTTCAGGACAGAGTACCCGTTCTCCGGGTTCTGGTATGTAATCCTTTCCACTACACAGCGTATCTTAGCCATTCAGAAACGCTTCCGCCCATCCTTTCAGCTCATCTTCCACTAAAATAACATGGAGTATTATATCACATTTAGGCAGTTTCAAACATAGAAAGACACCTGCATTATCTACAGCCAGGTGCCGTTGAACGCTCCCTTTTCATACGCCTCATGTACCATTTTTTCCATCATAGTTTTCTTATCCATGAATTTCTCCTCAATCAGTCAGATATTCGCATTGATTTCCTTAACGATTTCCAATATCTCGATATCCCCATCCGCAAGGATTTCTACGATCGGATCCTGTCCGTCTTCATTCGCGCCGTTCTGCCAGTAGATCTCCGCCAACGCCAGGTTTTCTTCTTCCGAAATACAGCCGTCAAAACACTTATAAGCATCACCTTCATAATAACGTCCGGAAACTTTTATCTTTGCAATGCCATATGTCGGGCGACCCAGTTTTGCAAAATACTCTCCCCAGCGTTCCGCTTCCTCAAAGGTCTTTGACACATATAGAGACGCCATACGTGATGGATACTGCGGATACTTTTCTTTCCTGACTTTTTCCAGCGCCAGTTCCCTTAATGCTACATCTACCACATGACTTAATTCCGTATCTTTATATTTATCCGGGTTCCGGTAGATATCTTCCACCGTTTCCAACTGCTCATAAACACGTTTATGAACACCGTTCGGATGATCTTCATCCAGCAGAATATGTTCTCCCTCCTTCTTTGGGATATCCGATATAACATGATAATATATATTCTCCATTATTACCCTCTTCTTTTTCAAAAAGGGCCGGCATCTCATAACCGGCCCTTCACTAATTCAGCATTGTTCTTTTTCAAAAAATCAATATCTCTGCCATAATCAAAAGCAGTTTCCTCATCATTCGCCTGAAAAGCTTCAAACAGATCCGTCGGGATCCTTCCCGGCCTTGTCCTTTCGTAGATCGTAAGATTCCAGGAATGCTTGCATTTTTTGCAGCGGTAGATCAGCCATACATCCACACTGTTACCATTTGCATTTACCCGGAATCTTCCTGAATTCAGAAATTCCTGTTTCTTCCCGCAGCCTCCGCATTTGTGATAAATCCGGACCGCAGCGGATTCAGACTGCCTCAACGCGATCTTTCAAAGCCACGCGCTGATCCCGCAGTATCCTCTGAATGCTTTTTTCGGATAAAGAAAAACTCTGTGCCAGTTCTTTTAAACTCCGGCCTGTTTTATAGGTCTCGTATATCTTCTCGTTGCGTTCACGAAAATATACTTTCGCAGCGGTCCTGCTGCCCCATTCCTGTTTTTCTTTTGATGGTATATAAATTGACTTTCCTTCTACATATTGCTGAATCGCTTCTATTAATTCTTTGGGCAGAATGGTCTCTGCCTTGATATAGCTCATAATGCTCCTCCTAAATATTTCCTTAGGATTCGTCTGAGCTTATAACGATTCGTTTTTTATTTAAGCTCAGACTACTGAGCGATAATAAGTCTTCTGGTCATAAAAACTATGCTCCTTTCCCAAATGACAAACCACATATCTGCTTACGATTATACAAAACACTTATGTACCTTGCAAGCGCAAGAATGTTTCCAAATAAACTTGCGCCGGTCTAAACATCCAGTCCGTATTTCTTCCGTTGCTTTACCAAAATGGATATCCGCTTTTTCATAGCATGGTTCCTGTGATTTTCCGAACCGAGGTTTTTATACAGCATGAAGCGCTCCCTAGATAAGCTGCCATCTTCCAATGCTTTCTTTATAGCACATCCCGGTTCGGTATCATGTCTGCAGTCGCTGAATTTACAGCGGCTCTCCAGTTCAAGGATATCCGAAAAAATGTTGTCTAAGCTTTCTTCTGTCAGGGCCATTCCGATCTCCCTCATTCCCGGAGTATCAATGATCGACACTCCGTTTTCAAGCTCTATCAGCTGTCTGTAGGTAGTGGTATGACGTCCCTTGGAATCGCTTTCCCTGATCGCCGATGTTTTCATGGTCTCTTCACCCGTAAGTGAATTAAGCAGTGTCGACTTGCCCGCACCTGATGATCCCATCAGACAAATGGTCGTCCCGGGTGTAAGGTACTCTTTCAGTTCATCCAAGCCGATATCATACAAAGCCGATATGGCATGTACCCTAATCTTATCCGATATGGTCTCCACCTCACTCACATAACGGCCGACATTATTGCACAGATCCGCTTTCGTAAGTATGGCTACCGGTATCGCGCCTCCCTGCAGTGCCACACTGGCATACCTCGCTATGCGATTATAACTGTAGTCGTCATTCAGTGAAGTGACGATGAAACAATAGTCCACGTTTGCTACCATATACTGCATCACGCCTGTCTTGGACTGATCCGGTCTCTGCAAAAAGCTCTTTCTTTCACAGACGGAAAGTATCCTGCTGTCACCGTCCGGGTTATACCGGAATGTCACATAGTCACCGACTACCGGAAGTTTATCAGCCTCTTTATCATAAAAATCTCTGATCAGTACTGCAGGCAGCTCCCGGCTCATAAACTTTATGGTATAGCTGTTCTTCTGAACCTCGCAGATCCTTCCGCGTTTTTCTTTTCCCAGTTCCATATAGATAAAAACTGTCGGATCCTCTCCCAGTGCGATCACATGCTCCGGCATTTCTTTCCGGACAAAACCCAGCCTGCGATATAAAGCAATTGCCTTGGTATTATTCGGACGCGGATCTACCCACACGGTTTCGGCCCCGTTTTTAAAGGCCTCATCTATAGAGTGTTCCAGCGCCCTGGTTGCGATACCACGTCCCCGTGCAAACTTAAACAGTTTGATATCCAAAGCAGCACTATGCGTAGCTTCATCTATCCCATATTGTGTCTCTCCGCAGTATTTACCGTCTTCAAAGATTGAATAATGATTTTTCTCAGGTCCGGCATTGATAAATCTGTCCAGCCATTCCCTTACAGCGTCCTCTGTTTCATGTAATCCTCCCGGCCAGATATACTTCATAACATCTTCATCTGCCCAAAGGCTCTGAATATTCCTGATATCATCATAAGTTGATTCTTTAATAGTGATCATTTTTCCCTCCGATCCTTAACACACTCTTCCCTTTTCAGACACACGGACATAAAAAGGGATCAAAACATAAAACGATTTTGTCTTAAAACCTCGGGATTGAAAATGGACATAAAAATACCGTGACACCTGCCACGGCCGGAAATGATCATATAAGAATATTGCAAAAGATCAATATGCACAAACCGAGGTCTTCATACCATATTCACTTGTAATCTCTGTTCTGTTTACACGCATAATTATGATTACCTCGCTTTCTTCAAAATTTTTATTTCCCGCAAATTATAACAAAGCTGCTTCGCCTTGTCAATGGTTTTTAATTCATGAATCACCTCTCTGGAACATCCTGCCGCAAAACCCTTGCTCTCACCTTGGACGGTTCATATTCAGTAATCCTTACCGCATCACTGCTTTCAAAGTCCGGATGTTTCTTAATCCCCTTAAGATATGTGTCAAAGAATTCTCTGTGGATCCTGCACACCGTTTCGTGTTCCATGTCCGGATCCAGTTTTCCCACCATGGATTTCAGCGGGATCATATACTTGCAATCCGTAAAGCCGATATGCTGCATATCACGCAGGATAACATGATATGCCACATTCCTGTTCCTGAGGAATGCAACGGTTACAGTATTTTTATTCGTTTCGCAGTTCATCTGGAGAAACGGTGCATCCATCGGTTTATCATGATCTCCGAAAAGACCGCCGTCAATATTGATCCCGCAGGTAAAGGTTTCCGGTTCATCTTCACAAAGTGAATATGCTGTCAATCCGCCCATGGAATGTCCGCTGACCCCGATGCCGTTGCCAAAGTCAATCCTGTCAGAATACTTTTCCCTAAGATAACGCAGGGCTGCTTTGGTATCCTGTTTCCATTCCGGCAGTCTCTCCGCTATGAAACGATTGTATTTTTTCTGCATGGAATCAAACTGCTCATAGAGTTCCTCATTTGTCCCTTTTGCTTTCATGATCTTCATTATCGCAAAAATCGACGGGATTACGGGAGAATAGAGTTTCGATACGAGCCCCTTGGGCATTTTGTATGTCGTTCCGTCATCCAGTTCCGTGACCAGCGCTTCATACGGATGTCCTATGGATGCCACAAAGTATCCGCGCGAAGCCAGTTCGATGCAGAGATAAGTGTTCGCATCAAGAAACGAACCGTATCCGTGATTAAAAAGGATCAGCGGAAAACGTTTCTCATCGATAAACGGTGCCTGTTCATAACACTCGGAACGATTGGTCCCGTCCTGCTCCGCCTTTTCATAATTCAGCGGTATCCAATACGTCTTCTTCAACATAGCGAACATTTCCCTGCTCAGATACCGCGCCTTCGGCAGACCTTCCACTGACGCTTTTGCCGCCGGATAATACACTTTGACCGGAACGGACCGCAAGGTCCCGGGAGCATTGTACATTGTCTCTTCACGATCATTGTATACCGTATAGTAAAATGTTCCGACTGCATATTCACCGGCCGGTTTCGGCGTTGATGTTTTACTCATTGATACTTCCTCCAAACAGTAGGATAATGGATTTTGCCAGGGTCCTGAAGGCCTGCCGCGGTTCGATCTTTATTCCCAGATCGCCGGTCCCGTAACAGGCTTGCAGAATACAGCACTTTTCAATGCCTGTGAACGCTGCACTGATAAACGCACCGATCTCTTCCGGGCTGCCCTTCATCCGGTATCCCTGTTTTCCGGCGGCTTCCACCATTCTCGGAAAAACGCAGACACCTATGCGTTCCGCACTGCTCCTTCCCGAGGCTCCGGACATGATCTTAGTCATTCTCCCTGGATCATTCACCGCAAGAGAACCAAAATCAAAGTTGATCTTCTGAATATCCATCAAGTGTTCTTCCATGACTTCTCCTAAGATATCACAGGCCCGGTAAGTAATCTCCTCAAAGGATAGGTCCGGTTCCTTCGAAAGACATTCAACGCGTTCGTAAGAGTCATAATCCTTTCTCAACTTCTTCACCATATCCGCAAGGATCTCATCGAGTCCTTCATAGTATCGGTAGATTGCCCCCATGGACATACCTGTCTCAGCAATAACATCGGTAATTGTTACTGCCTCGACCGGTTTTCGTAAACAAACCTGATACGCCGCTTCTACGATCATTGCTTTCTTTTTTTCATAGTATTCCGGAGTAACTTTCGGCATCTTCTTTTCTCCTAATATATTTATACTCGCGAACAAAATTAACTGCCGTTTCAAAATCATTTCCGCGGTATATGCAGTTAACGTGCATAAAAATGAAACAAGTTTCATTAAATGAAATTTGTTTCATTTTAATTCAGAACTGTTTAATTGTCAATACCGATAGTTAAAAGCCGCCAATATGACTTAATGTTTTAGAAGCGACTCTTGAACCTTCATTCATTGCATTTATAATATCACAATCTCTCAAATATGAACAAAGAAAGCCAGCATGATAACTGTCACCGCACCCGGTTGTATCAATTACATTATTGACCGGCACAGCATCCACTCTATATTCTTTTCCCATATAATAAGTAACGCTACCATTTTCTGCAAGTGTAATGTTAAATATGTTGTCATACTGTTCAGACCATTTTTGAAATTGTAAAAGAATACTCT
>JAFWRC010000102.1 GCA_017508825.1 Lachnospiraceae bacterium | reverse complement strand
GATAGGAGACCCTCAGATCTACTGCTACAGCTCGGAGGACGGGCATCTTATGTGTGCGGCGGAGTTTTATACCGATATTGAAAAGCTGACGGATCAGCTCATCGAAAAGGCAGCGAAAAACTATTCACAGGAGCGGCTTGCAAAACTGAAAAGTCCTGTATATCGTGAGATCGTGAAAAAGCGTTTGAATACGCCGGAATCGGAAGGCGGAATAGGTTTTGAGCCCGGGGAGGCAGGCATGATGTTTCGGTTTATCTGTGACCTTGATGACAGGGAGCACTGGATCTCGGAATATACCATTAATTATGATGAATCCCAAGATATCTTGAATCCTTATTATGCGGAAATGAGTGCGGTGAAAAGAACGGTTTCACCCATGGGATTTGTTCGAGGAGTGCAACAAAACTAATCCTTTGTTTCCAATGCGACAAGAGCGTCTTTATCTATAGCCGGGCTGTAAAGATACCCCTGGTACAAGAGACAGCCAATCTGCTCTAATGCTTCCTTCTGTTCGTTTGTTTCGACAAATTCAGCAAGGACTCTGAAGTCTAAGGATTTTGAAAGGTATACGATAGAGTTGATGATCTCTTTGGTGCGGTCGTTGGTCAGGATAGAGCGCACCAGGTTGCCGTCCAGCTTTACGAGATCAAACTGGTTATGCTGCAGATATTGCAGGGAGGTGTGTCCCATGCTGAAATCATCCAGCGCAAAGGTATAACCGAAGGAACGGATCTCTTTGATCAAAGCACCGGTTTCTTCTGTGGTCACGAGTTCGGTTTCTTCCGTGATCTCGATACAGATATTGCCGGGCTTCAACTGATAACGGTCTGCCATTTTCTTTACAAATCCCACAAAACGTTTATCGTACAACGTAGTCACGGTAACATTCACGCTCAGCTTGAATTTCTCTCCGAAACGCTTGCGGAAGCCTTCGGAATCCCGTATGGAACGTTCAATAATGTAGGTTTCCAACTCATAAAGATTGCCGCTTTCCTTAGCCAGGTGAACTACTAAAGGCGGGTATACGATCCCGAAACGGGTATGGTTCCAGCGCAGAAGGGATTCGGCGCCGATGCAATGCCCCAGATTGTCAAACTGCGGCTGATATTTAATGAGCAGAGGACTTTCTGTTTTTTGTGTGTCACTGTCCGCAGAAGAGGCCGACAGGGAAGCATCCAGATCGGTAGCCAGCAGTTTGGCAAGACGGCCGACATTTCCTTCGCATTCGGTAAGAACGATCTCTTCTGTAGTCTCTTCACATTTCTTGAGGATGCTGATCAGTTCATCCATAGCGGTAGAATATTCATTGATCGATTTCTTTTCATACATCAGAACAAAGGGAGCATAGCAGGCAACCGAGATGGCGATATTGATCAGCTGTACCCAGATGCCTTTGACGGAACTGGTAGCAAGATAGCCGCTCAGCAGGGCGGGCGTAGTCCAGGTAACCGTTGTTGTTACCTGCGGCAGGAAACCGATTTTAGTGAGCAGGAAGGCGTTCGTATAGCAAAGAACCGGTGTCAGGATAAAAGGGATGGCCATAAGAGGGTTATAAATGACCGGAAAGCCAAAGACCAGCAGCTCGCTGATGTTGAAGATATTCGGGAGCAGTGCCATATGGGAGAGCTTTTTGGTGGAACTGCGTTTTCCGAAGACCATCATAGCAAGCAGAAGACCTATGACACAGCCGGTTCCGCCGATATTCACAAAGGTGTCTAAAAAACTCTTGGATACGATCTCGCCGGGGATGATCTCGATAAACAGATCCGTTGCAACCTGATTGAGCACGTTATTTCCATGGATGCCGAAGCACCACATCGTACTGGCCAGGATCAGAAATAAGAGTCCGCTGAAATAGGAACGGTGCATACTGAGGAAAAGAGCATCCGTAGTCTGCATGAACAGATGCTGTACGCTCTGTACCTGAAAGCAGATGGTGATCAGATAATTTATCAATGCAAAGCAGAAGATAACCAGAAAGAAGGGAAGCATCACCTGAATTGATGCGTTAAAGACCGAATCAGCGCCATCGACAAAGACTGTTTTTCCGGATCTCATCAGATGCTCGAATCTGCGGAACAGTACGGAGCCAATGATCCCGGCAAGAAGAGCACTGAAGATCCCTTGCCCGCTGAGTAAAGAAAAATCGGGTTCACCGTTGAAATAACCGACCAGAATAAAGAAGCCGGTCAGACATCCGATCATACTGACGAGGTGAGAAGCCGGGCGCTGTCCTTCTTCGATCCGGGTGAAATAGGAGATATTGAGAGCAATTGTCATGTAGATGGCCAATACCCCAACGGTTGTCATCTGAATGATATTGATGATATCACGGAGAAAGCCGCCGAGAAACGTATCCAGAAAACTCTGGTACGCAGGGATCGGAAAACTGTTCAGCATAACGGATATGCTGCCGATGAACAGCAGCGGGATCAGCATCGCCAGACCGGTTTTGATCGTATGGCCGATGGGAGACAGTTTTTTTGAAAGTATCTTTAATGTTGTAATATGCATACGTGCCTCGCTTTATCGGTGTATATCTCTGCCCTTATTTTAACATTTATCGGAATATCGGGGACTTATAAAAATGAACAGAAAATACATGGCAAATCTGACGGATTGCACAAAAAGAATGCAAAGATACTGCAAAAAGTCGACGTTTATTATGTGACTTTTTTCACTTACGGACTATTTTCCGATATGTTATAATCAAAAATTAGAACTTAGAATGATATCGGATGAGCGTGTAATCGCCTATGAGCAGGCAAAACATGATCTGCAGCAATTCTTTGAGAGTAAAGGCCTGACGGTAGAGATCCTTCTGTCAGAAGATCCGCCGCAGGCTAATAAGGTTAGCGGGAAGTTTAAACATATATATAAGGAGTGGAATAAAGATGCTGATTAGTGAAAAATATCCGGAGATGCTGGAAAGTGTCGAAAAGAAACTGAAGGAAGCGGCGGAGAAAAAGGGGCTGGATTTTGAAGAGATCAGAAAAGATACAGCTGCCGGGATCAATTTTGAGGTTGAATCCTACGGAATATTAAGTTTCGGGACAAAATATGCATTGAAAAGAACACCGGTGGAACCGGCGGTTATTGTGTATTCCGAAATATACTGGGCATGTGAAAATCCGGACGATCCTATGAATTGTTTAGTGGCAGTACTGCTGGATGGATCGCAGGTGGTTCTTTCATTAGAAGATAAGGCAAAACCGGAAGAAATTCTTAAACGGATCAGTGATGCCAATCCGGATGCCATGATCGGCTATAGTGAAGAAAAGCATAATAAATTTAAGGAGTATATAAAGACATTGAAGACCGAGGAACCGCCGAAAAAAGCAGTTCCGGATCCGGTCGCAAAACTTCCGCAGGAACGGATCGAATCGATGCAGAAAAAATTTGAGCAGATCATAGAACTTGGGCAGAGACTGTCGGAACTCAGTAAAAAATGGAAATTGGAGAT
>JAFWRC010000101.1 GCA_017508825.1 Lachnospiraceae bacterium | reverse complement strand
GAAGAATCCCAGTACATAGAATATGCTGAACATATCTTCCGATTTCAGATGCATTTTCAGTATATGCTTCTGCAACTCTTTATCCTTTTTCACAAATTGAATAACATTCTCATCCATACCGGATCCGTATTCTCCTAATCCTAAGATAAGCGTTCTGCCTGCAGAACGCCCGCGCTGAGCGCAGTTGCGTCAGCAACACGTTCCGATTATACCATGCAACCGGAATGCGGTCTACCCTGCAATCCGGATCCGGCCGGATTTGAATCAGTACAATATTTCGGACTCTCCCGGAGTTACAATACAGACACAGTACACGAAAGGAGGCGCCTAATGAGCACGAACACTTATCAGATCATAGCCGTTGACTTTGACGGAACACTCTGCTTCAGCAACTGGCCGGAACTCGGAGAACCAAATCTCCCGCTGATCCGCTACCTGCTTGCACAGAAACGCGCCGGCAACAAACTGATCCTCTGGACCTGCCGTGCCGGCGAAGCTCTGGAGAACGCCGTCTCCTGGTGCCGGGATCACCAGCTGGAATTTGATGCCGTCAATGACAATCTGCCGGAGATCATCGAGAAGTATGGCAACAACTCCCGGAAGATCACCTGCGATTATTACATCGATGATAAAGCAATACTCCCGGATATGTTAAGTGCGTAGGCTGCCAAGGCAGTCTACGCACCTCTGCTCATATGTTTATTTGATATTTTGACAAAGTTCCTCGATCCATTCCCGCCGCTGTATCACTGCCAGCCATTCCTCCGGGATCGCATCATACCCATAGTACAGCCCCGCCAGTCCTCCTGCAATGGCCCCTATGGTATCGGAATCATCCCCCAGATTGACCGCCGTAAGCAGGCAGTCTCTGAAACTGTCCGTCCGAAGCAGTGACCAGATGGCCGCTTCCAGAGAATCCACCACATAACCGCTGCTTTTGATCCCGTCCTCCGGTACATCTGCAAACTTCTCCAGATCCCGAATCCGCCCGTAGTAGGATAACTGCGTCAGATTAGTGATCTCCTTCTGATAATATGCAAAGCCCTTATCAAGTCCACCCTGAAGACGCTCGGAAAGAGTTCCGATGCCATCCCGGATCTCCCGCACACAGAAATAATACAGTCCGCAGGCGATCTTGGACCGCAGATGATTATGTGTCAGCCCGGATACCTCATGTACCACCTTCACCGCTTCCGCATCCCCTAATCCTTTTGCATACGCATACAGGCATGCCGGCATGATCCGCATTAGGGATCCGTTTCCGTTGGAATGCTCCGAGATCCCGCCGCAGGTCATCGGATCATGCTCCTGTTCATATTTCTCGATGGCCAGCGAGCAGGTATTCCCCATATCAAATGCTTTGCCAAAAGGAGTGTATTCCCCTTCCTCGTACCAGGATACAAAACTGTCCATAATGTCATCAAGATCGACTTCCCCGAGTTCACGGATGCTGTCCAGGGCAGCCAGCGCCATGCTGCTGTCATCCGTCCAGGTTCCCGCCGGCATACGGTACGCGCCGCCGGATTCCATGCCGGTCACCGGTCCCTGCGCCCGGTTCCGTATCGCATTCCGCCGCATGAACTGCACCGGACAGCCCAGCGCATCACCGACGATCAGTCCCATCATACCGTTCAGCCAGATATTTTTCTCCATCATGATCAAGCCCTCCCATTCTTATGCCGTTTCTCATAATCTTCCCGGATCGGCGCACAGCATTCTTCCATCGCCATTGCCGTTTCCTTCCGGCTGCGGGATCTGCGTACTGCAGAAACCGCTTTTGAAAGCACCTCATAGTTCAGAGCTGTGCCTGCGCTGTCGCATTCGTAATTCAGCGCCCGGTCAGCGCTGATCCCGAACCGCCCTGCTTCCGCGATGGCATCGATATTGGCCCCCAGGAACAGAAACTCCCATCCGTACTTCTGCTGCTCCTTCTCCACCATCTTCTTTACCTTCTTGTAGCTGTACTTGCGGCTGGAATTCTCCATACCGTCCGTGGTAATGATAAAGAGCGTCTTTTCCGGGCGATCCTCCTCATTTGCATGCTTGTGCACCTTGGCGATGTGATGGATCGCGCCGCCGATCGCATCCAGCAGCGCCGTGCAGCCACGCACATAATACTGCTTGTCCGTCATGGGCTCGATCTTCTCTGCAGACACCCGGTCGTAGATCACTTCCATCTGATCGTCAAAGAGCACCGTGGAGATCAGCGCCTCGCCCTCTTCCTTGCGCTGCTTCTCGATCATCGAGTTGAACCCACCGATGGTATCCGCCTCCAGCCCGCTCATAGAACCGCTTCTGTCCAGAATGAATACGACTTCCGTTAATCCCTTATGCATAATGACCTTCCTCCTTTTCTCGCTGCACCTTCCGGTGTTCCTCTGTGTTGAGATCATTATACGAGATCCGGCTCAAAAAAAGGTCGCCCTGAAAGCGACCTTGCAAAATTTACGAAATGATGCACGGCAGCCCGTGCTCTTCCAGCTGTATGTCCAGCTCGATCATATCGTAGATCTCGTTTTCGATAAAATAAGAAAAGATGATGTCCGTCTTATCACATGGCGACAGCGCATATCCGGCTCTTGCCAGCAGGTCCTTGGCTTCATCCAGGTTCAGCTTGGCCCCGACGCACAGACACAGCGCCGTCAGCTTCTGCGGATGATAGTCCGGATTATTCTTGATCTTGGAAAAGATCTTCTTATCTACGATCGCCCGCTTGTACACCTCGGCATTTTCCATCTGTTTCTCCCGGATCAGATACAACAGATACTCCGAAAATGTATCCGACAGATGCCGCATCCGCTCATTCAGCTTGCTTTCATGCTCGTCCGCAAAGTCTATGCTCTCCTCTGCATCCTCCGTCGGTTCTGACACGGACGGCTCCGGCACAGATGCTTCCGTCCGAAGCTCTTCTTTGAGTGGCGCGGATGCCGTCTTTTTCTCCCGTTGGAATACGGCCCCCAGCGTCGGAAATGCATTTCTCAGGCGCCCGCTTACCGGCTTCACCGTTTCCGAAGCCAGTGCCTCACCATATGCCCGGTCACTCCTCGCTGAGTTCTTCCCAAAGTATTCTTCTTGTACCTTTTCAGTAACATAGGTCCGGTCAATATACTCTTCCAGATCCGGATACAGTTTCTGTCCCAGTGCCTTATCCCCGTCGCCGAAAACCACCAAATATACGTCCATATCGTTGCTGAGAAGAAATGCATTGATCTCATCTACCGCGATACGCATCCCTTCTTCTTTAGGATAGCCGAAACTTCCGGTAGCGATCAGCGGAAACGCTATGGAACGGATTCCCTTCTCCTTCGCCAGCTGCAGACTCTGCCGATAGCAGGAACGAAGCTTCTCTTCCTCCCCCTTTGTTCCGTCTACAAATAACGGGCTCACCGCGTGGATGATATACTTGGCCGGCAGCCGGAAACCGGGCGTAAGGAATACCTCTCCCTCCGGAACGGAACCGATGTGTTCCCTCCGGTATTTCAAAAGTTCTTCATATCCCGCCGCATTGTAGATCGCCGTATCACATCCTGCGCCGACCACAGAATACTTATTCGCCGTATTTACAATGGCTTCGGTATTCATTTTTGTTATATCATTACGAACGATCTTAAATGGCATACGCACCTCTGATCTCCTGTTTCAGAAGATCCATCTGTTTTTTCATCTTGTCATTTTTCACCGGGATATCGATCAGTTTCTCCAGATACCCCTGCTCCCGAACGATAGCAATACTTTCCGGATATACCAGTTCAAAGAACATACAGCACTGCCCCAGCAGACTCTCAAAAGGATTCTTCACATAAATACGCGAGACACAGCGATGTTCCATTACGCCCGCCATGATCTCTTCACTCGCCGGCGTATCAGATCCTGCTATTTCCCGGTTTCTTACATCATACGGCGGCTCTGTCAACACCCGGAAGATATCACACTTATCCGCGTCCCTCAGAATGTCACAATACATTCTTGTATCAGCATCCAGCCCTTCCGGTAAAGTCAGCTTGTTATGAAACCGGATTGCCTTTTCTGCAATCAGCATCCCCGTCTCATTGGAAGCCCCGGGTAAAGCCGGTAATGAAAATATATCGATAAGCCTTTCCCTGCCAAACAGGAGATCCGCTCCCAGTTCTGCATGGTCAACCGACAAAGCATCCCTGAACGTGCCGTATTTCGTATATTGCTCAAAGCGTGCAATATCATGTAACAATCCTAAATACCAGGAAAACTCCGGATCCGCTCCTGTACTGCCGGCAATTCTTTCCGCAATGTCTGCCACTCGATAGGTATGATCTATTTTCAGCTGAATTTCTATAATATTTCTGTCAAAGTTATCTGCATATTCCGAAAAAGCCTTCAGCGCTTTTTCTTTATTTTCATTTCCCATCAACTCAGTTCTCCAAAGAATCCTGCATGCGAAAACTTATAATGCATAAATCGGTTTCCGAACATCTCCGCCTCCGTGCCCTGTGCAGTGCCATCTGCGATCTCCGTTGCGCCTTCGATCAGTTTCTGTATCATATTCATGCCGCTATCAATCATAACGGCCTTCTCCGCGCCTTCAAGAACAAAGAACCTGACCATCCCTTCCTCTATACGCCAGGTTTTCTCATTGATCTCAATTATCTCTGCCATTCCCCCGCCTCCTCATATGTTTCTTTATCTCTCCCTGAGACCACCGTTTAACAACCTTTCCCTTATATTTATACCCACACCTGCTTATCAAAAAACTATGAAGTCTGTTACACATAACCAATTCAAACAAACCTCTAAACATTGTAACCGTGTACCTTTACGATTATGATAATATTCGTAATACTTTTGTAAAAGTACCCGGTCACAGATGTTACGTCAGTATACGCTATATCCATTGAAGCAGCGTCTTCACCTGCCGCAAAACTCAAGTCTATCACTATACATTTCCCCTTATCATTCGCAACAATGCACAATAAATCGTTACTTATTTTATCATGTTTTGTGCGTTTTGTATAGCGTTTTGAGCAATATTTAGATATTATGTAAACCACTATTCTATTTGGGCTGAAGCGTCTTAAACAGTAATACGCCCGGATGTTCAGGTGCAGTCGTCCGGATGATGTTGTCGAGGCGCTGTTCACATGGCGAAGGCTATGATATAATCACTTTCGAGGCGCTCTGTGCCTCCCCTGGCGTGCTTCACTGATAGTTGCACGCATAATATAAAAATAGCCGGAGATCAACTCGACCTCCGGCTATCGTTATTTCCCGGCAATGACCAATCGTAATAATCTTTAGCCCGTGACTTTTTCTGCCATCAACATCGCCTTTAACTTCGCTATTTCTTTATCCTTTTCCGCAAGGGCTTTTTCCTGTTCTGCAATCTTTTTATCCTTTTTTGCGATCTTTTTTTGCGCTTCCGCAAACCGCTCCTGCGTTTCATTCATTTCGTCCAGAAGCCCCTGCTCACGCTTCCAATAATCTTCGCGCGCTTCGCACTCCTGTCGGATCCGTTCATCTTCCGACAGTTGATAAAGCGTTGTAGCAGCATCATCTATGATGGAACTCGTTGCAGCCAGCATCTTTATCTCCTCCCAGGTCTGCGCCTTAAAAAGCTGTGCCCATTTGTTAATATTATATAACTTGTCTTCCGGTGTGGCAAGCTCAATATTTTTCAGATCCACCACGCCGATCATCAGCTTATCGGTGAAGATATGATGTGATTTTACATCCGTCAGCTTATAGGTCGCATAAAAACTCGGATGCTCCGGAAAAAGCGTATAGTCCAGAAAGCCGATCTGATACACCGGTTTTATATCCTTGTATTTCTCCCCTTTGTTCAGATCCGAAAAATTCCTGCAGGCATAAATCGTCGATCTCTCCGGCCAGTTATGTTCGTTCACCACCTGCATCTCCAGATTGATCCGGCTGCCGTTATTGAACAATACATTCACATCCAAAATGACCGTTTTGTTCGTAATCCTGTCTCCCGGAAGCATGGGGTTCTTAACATCTGCATCTTCGACCTGCTCCGGCGGCAAATGCAGCAATGCACTGATCAATGCCTTCAAGACCGTTTTGTTTCGCTGCAACAGTGCCTTGAACAGATAATCATTGGTCAGCTTGTACGGAACCGCCCCTGTAGCATTTTGATAGATCCGGATTGTTGGTGTTTGTCTTTTCGTTTCATCTTTTTGCATAAAACTCCTTTCCTGATCCGCGAAACAGATGTCAGCATACAGGAAAGGAGACATAGCAATCCGCAGGATCAACCACATAGTGAATAGGTATTGTCAGTGAATGTATGGCAGATATGCCACTCAAGATGCACTGCCTCAGAATCTCACAGTGCAAGATGTTCACATCATTAGACTTTGCAAATGATAGCAAAGATTCCTTTATCCGTCAAGCAATAAAAAGCGCTCGTTACGATCCAATCGAAATCAAAAACAGTTTTCGGTCGCTATTAAGCCGTAATCATTGAATATATAACCTGAAAAAAGAAGGCGGCTCCTATGAAACGCTCACAGGAACCATCAGGTAAACCTCTTCCCTCGGAAGCCTGTCAAGGATATCTACACCTGCGGATCTTAACCGGTTCAGTTCCTTAACATATGCTGTTATATCGGTAATGTTGACGATCCATTCATTTACATATTCCGATAACGCCTTTCCCCTGAGCCCCAGCTGGAGAGACCGGTACGGGAGATTGTCTCCATTGATATCTTTCTCCGGATCCCATTGCACTCTGACATCAGACTCTTTGATAAGTGCCTGCCATTCTTCTTTTGTTATCCCCATGTTTTCAGAGTATGTGGATATAACAGCTGCATTTACTGCCCGGTCAAATCCGTCCCGGCGGATGTCTATTGCTAATACGCGCTCCTGGTTTTCCTTTTCTCCCCACCCGCAGCGATACATCATCCATAAAAAAGACGGTTTGATCCATGTCATGCGATCCATACCGAAATGCGGGCCGAATGTTCCGAGCCTTACCGCTTCCTCCGCTATTTGCCTGTTATAAGCCTGATACACCCTTATTGTTTTTTCGGTGTATAGCGCTCGTATTTCCTTCGACTCATGCATAACACTTCTCCCGCGGTCTCATACGCTTAATCCGGGTATTTCTCACAATCATCATATATCTCTTTTATGAAACGGATCTTATCCTTCAAAGATTTCATAGTCTCCGGTTTTCCATCCCGATAGATTTCCAGTTTTGCTCCGGCCGCCTCCAGTTTTTTCAAAAATGCCAGATATCTTTGATGCCATTGATACTCCGTCATGTTTTCCAGATATATCCAATCCCTGGCATCAAGATCAAATTCATGAACATAATCATTCTGCTCAATTCTTTTTTTGATTTCTCCCATTGGAACGGAACTGTCAAATTCACGAATGATCTTTATGTAGGCTATCGCTTTATCATCTTTTTTGATCTTTATCTGAACGATACTCATCTCTTTCTCCTAACGCAAGTCTTTCTTTTTGCGTCATAGTTAAAATCCTCTTTTCTTCTAATGCAATAATTCTAACACATAATACCTTACGAAATCAACGCGTCCCTTCTTCCCAACAACTGGCTCCATCTTGCTGATATCAGCCGCGCATACAATAGCCCCGGCAAGCCATAGCATCCCAGTGCATATGCGTCATTCATCTCCACAAGAAGAGTCCTGCCGTCCCGCGTTACACAAATATCCATACTGCAGGCAGCCGGCCGTTCGTCCCATTCGGCAAAGGCTTCCATCATACTTTTCAGCACAGAACCGTCATAATGATACATAAATCCATCATAATCCGGTCGGACCAGGCTGCCATACGGTCTGACATCTACCAATCTGTCATATATGATAAAGCACCTCCACTCTGCCATAATGTCGATCGGCTCACTTACGATCACCTCATAATCCTCGTAACAGCTTCCGCATCCGATCAGATCAGAGAGATTGCGGATGATCTTTCCTGTAAAAGCCTTATCCCTCGTCGGCTTCACGAAATATCCTGCCGACCACTTGGATTCATCCGCAGCGATACTGTTGATCGTATCCTTCCATACCTTCCTGCCCATAAATGTCTTGAGTTGATCCGGATAATCCGGAATCTTCGGTTCCACGCCGAACTTGTTGAATATGGATGTGCACTGGTCGACATAATCGAGGACGATATCGTCCCGAGTCACATCATCATAGATATCCCTGATCTCATGGTAAGGAACCATTTCCGCCCCGAACTCCCGAAAGCCATACATAGCCTGCGCAATGTTCGGGCTATGCGGGATCTCCATCTTCATCACGTTATCGTATCTTGTTTTTAACCATACTTTTCCCATTCAATTTATCCTTCCACAACCTCTACCCTGCAGTAAGCATTATTAAAGTCTTCATTATCAAAATCATCCACAAATTCGGATCTGACTTTATACGTGTTCCCGGATCCGGTATGAAGGGTATAAGTACCATCAAAAAATACCCCCTGTCCGCTGTAGAAGATCATCTGGTTTATGATCTGTATATATTCATCAACATTCTCGTTATCGGTATAAAGACTCAACTCCGGGCGCCCAAATTCAAGAACGCCTCTGGTATGGATCCAGCAGCGTCCATCGTCTTCCGAAAGAAGGATTTTGACATGATTCTGGGCATTTACGTCCTTTTCAAAGAAACTCTCCGTCCATTCATTATCTGAATACAGCGAAAAAGTAAGCATATCCAGGATCCCGGCAGCTCCCTGTTCAAAGAACGCCTTACCAATGCCTATTACATCCCGCATATAATCGAGCCTGTCATCTTCTGCGATCTCACCCTGGATGACAACACAGTCTTCTGCTTCCCTGCACCGTGCAAGCAAATCCGGATTTTCCTCCTGAAGGATATCGCCAAGCGGTCCTTCAAAAAAGCCATTGATATAATCGGCATGTTCACTGCGATTCAGACAATTGAACTCAAGACCTTCCGGCATTCCTTCCACATGATGTCTGCTTGCAGAAACCTCCAGCTGGTCACCTCTTGCCCCGAATACTACAAAGAACAGAAACGGCTTGTAGTTGATATCTTCATATTGTTCTCTTGCTATCATAATATCATCTCCATTAATCTTTCACTATTTTTTCACTTTTTTCACAATACTTCAACCATTTTATTGCAAGAACACATGTTTGTGCATTTTGCCAATTGACGTTTCGGAACATTTGTTCTATAGTCATTTTTACACGATCAGTGAACATCCGTTCTTTTGCTTTTTTGCTTTTAAAAAAATGTCATTCCACTTGGGATGCACTAAGGAGATTTTGAGTATGACTAAATACAGCGATATCATTGATCATCCGCACTATCAGTCAAAGACCAGACCGCACATGTCTATGTTGCAGCGCGCTGCACAGTTTGCCCCGTTTGCGGCTTTGTCCGGGTACGACGAAGCGGTTCATGAGACAGAACGCTTTACCGATGTGCGTGTGGATCTTGATGAAGATGAGATGGCTCTGCTCAACGACAAACTGCAATATCTCTATGTAGCGAAGGGCAGTCATCCGCATGTTTCTATCACGTACTTTGTGAAAGATCTGTCAAAAGAAGGCGGCTCCTATGAAACGATCACAGGAACCGTCAAGAATATTGACTCCGTTTTCTTTGCGGTGATTATGGACGACGGTACGCTGATACCGATCAAAGATATTTATGCGATCGAGATGTGAGACCATACAACAAACTCCAAACATTGGTACCAGTCACTGGAACTTTTCTTCACTTTCTGCTATTTTATTGGCGGTTGCTTTGGTTAAAGCTCCTACTCCCATCAAATAGGACAAAATCTCGTTCTTGTATACAGCTGCTATTTCCTTGTTCGGAATAGATACTTCGCAAAGAAAACTGCCATCATCCTGCAATATTTTTTCCCCTTTTTAAGAAGCCCCTTGTATAAAGGATAGTTGACGATGCAGATTGCAGCGCCTGCTATTCCGATAAGTATACCTATTACCATATGAACCGCTCCGGTTCCAAAAACGCCAAGTCCAAAACACATGCCTGTACCAAAGATAAGTATGCCAATAATCCCAAGAGTCATGGCTGTTACAAACGCAGGCAGCTTTGCTCTTTCATCAAGCTTTTTAAGCTGTCTTACCTTATTTGTTTCCTTTGGCATGTATTCTTTTGCAACGCTTTCAGCATAAACTTTATCCAAATCATTCATTTTCTGTCTCCTTCTCACCTTAAGATCACGCAATCTTTCCAACTGCTTTGAGCCATCTGATCTCGTCACGTATGGTCTCTCTGTATGATCTTGTAGTATAACCAAGTTCCTTACTTGCTTTACTTGAATCAAAGCGGTTGTTCCTTGCAAGATTATAAACGGAGAAAGTTGTCATAAGCGGCTTTTCTCCTGTCTTTTTGGCTTTTTTCTCAAGTATCTTTGCAATGAAGTTTGCTGCTGATATAGGTAAAAAGAACTTCATCTGTTTACATCCGCTCTCCTCTGAAACAAGCTTTGTAAAATCCTTAAAGCTGACAGGCTCATTCCCAAGAATGTAGCACTCTCCGCTTTTACCTTTATCCGCTGCTCCAATAAGTCCGTCAGCCAGATCCCTTACATCACACAGATTAAAGCTTCCGTCAATTCCTGCGGGCATCTCACCATTGATGATATCAACCAGAGTCTTTGTGGTCTCACCCATTGCAAAGTCCTCAGGTCCGAGGATTCCCGAAGGGTGGACCACGCAAGCGTTAAGCCCTTCCTTTGCAGCCTTGAGCACCACATTTGTTGCCATAGCCTTTGACAATGAATAGCAGCCTTTGATCCTCTCAGGATCAAGCGGAATCGAACCCTCACATTCTCTTATGCTTCCCTTCTCTTCCTCAGGTATTGCTCCTGTTGATGAGCAATAAACAAGCTTTGAAACATTGTGCTCTTTGCACATCTCTATGATATTTTCTGTCCCGCCGACATTTACGTCCATGACTTTCTGGCTGTAGTCGGGATTTACCGTTACGATGCTTGCTATGTGGAGCACGATCACTTCCGTGCCTTCCGGCGTCTCAAAAAATCTTTCCAGATCTTCTTTATTGCAAAGGTCGCCGTAAGATATTTCAACCTCTCCCGGCAAATACTTTGCCGATTTGTCACCCTCAAGGACAAATGCCCTTACTCTCTCATTTTTCTCTACAAGCTTTCTGCAAACCGTGCTTCCAAGAAATCCTGCTGCTCCTGTTACCAGATACATCCTGTTTGTTTTACTCATTTATCTTTTCCTCTCTTTCCGACTTATTTTGTTTTTGTTTGGATCCTGAAGTCATTATAGGAAAATGAGCGCACAAACAGAACAACACTTTTCGCAAAATGTGTTGATTTCGGAGCTTAAGGTCCCGACACGTTTTGCAAAAAGTGTTGATTTGTAAATCCGATATGCTTTTTAGACATTATGGTTTGATGATGCACTTCTGTATGACGCTTATGATCTCTTCTTTAGATTCTGAGCATCCGCCTCTTACCCATTCAGTAACAACTCCAATGATACCCTTAAGATAAAAGATCATTATAAGCGGCTGTTCATTTTCAGGAACTCCGAACCTTGTAAGTATGGGACCAAATATGTTCTTAAACCACGTCTCATAGGTTTTTTCGGCGCCCATCATTTCATTCTTTTCATACATCAGATAAAAGAGTTTCCTGTTCTCTTCTACAAAATTCAGATATGGCATCAGATATCCCGGGGTAACAAGAAACAGTTTCTCATCGTCTTTATCATCTATATCAATGCTTTCAGCTCCCTCGGCACCGAAGCGGCCAAAGAAATCTTTATATACTGCTTCCACAGTTTCCTGCAGAAGATCATTTACATTATCATAGTGAAGATAGAATGTTGATCTGTTTACTCCTGCAGTCTCACATATTTCCTTAATGGTAATATACTCAAAGTCCTTACTATCAAGGAGTGTTATCAACGCATTATGCATCTTCTCAGCTGATTTAAAATATTTGCTCTCATTCTTATTCATATT
>JAFWRC010000100.1 GCA_017508825.1 Lachnospiraceae bacterium | reverse complement strand
TGCTGAAGGATGCCGAAGTGGATGGCGGCGTGGAGATCGTCCTGCACAAGAACATCCCGGTCGCTGCGGGCCTGGCAGGCGGCAGTACCGATGCAGCCACTGTACTGCGCGGCATCAACGTCCTGTATAACTTATATTACGATACCGGCCGTCTGTGCGAACTGGGGGTAAAACTCGGGGCAGACGTACCGTTTTGCATCGTGGGCGGAACGATGCTGGCGGAAGGCATCGGCGAAAAGCTGCAGGCTTTGTCGATCCCGGGATCGGTCTACGTGCTGCTGGCAAAACCGCCGGTTGCCGTATCGACAAAGGAGGTGTATCAGGCGTATGATAAACTCCTGGAAGAGGCCCCGCCGGAACTCGCGGATATCGAAAAGGTAAAGAATGCGATCGATAAGGGAACTGCGGATGCGCTGGTATCCTGTCTGTATAACGCGCTGGCGCTGGTTACGGAGCCGTTACACCCCGAGATCGTACAGCTGCGGGAGGAGATCATGAAAGAAGGGGCAAAAGGCGCACTGATGAGCGGATCCGGTCCCTCGGTCTTCGGACTCTACGATGATCTGCAGGCAGCGAAGGATGCGGCAGGCCGTCTGCAAGAACGTTTCCCGGATGTCTTTTTTGCGGCAGTGCCGTTCTGCTATAACCATAAGGAGCTTGACTAAACGATGACAAAAGAAGTATTGATCTCAATCAAGGGGCTGCAGTTTGAAGGCCCTATGGATGACCGCCACGAGCAGGTGGAACTGATCGTAGCCGGCAGCTATTATTTTAAGAACGGCGTGCATTATCTGATGTACGATGAGCAGATGGAGGGTTTTCCGGAACCGTCCCGCACGATGATCCGGATCTCACCGGAGCGCGTGGAGATGTCAAAGAGCGGCGGATTCGCCGTATCGATGATCTTTATCGAAGGGCAGAAAAATATGAGCAGTTACCGTACTCCCTTCGGAAATATGATGATGGCGGTCGATACCACCGGGATCCATATCAATGAGACCGAGGACAGCCTAGACCTGGAGATTCTCTACCACCTGGATATGAATTATGAATTTTTTGCGGAATGCCGGGTGCAGATCAAAGCCTGCTCCAAAGAAGCCGGCGCCGTACTATTCAAATAAACAAAAAAACGGAGCTGTTCGGCTCCGTTTTTCATATCTTATTTCAGCGGTTTCGCGCCTGCCTTTTCCTGCATCTTCTCCACCCACTGCTTGAACTTGCTCTTCTTCTTTACTTCCTTCTGGATCTTGGTACCGTGAACGCCCTTTACACCTACCAGATACATACCGCTTATTTCTGCTTTGATCTCTTTCTTGACCGGCACCAGATCAAAGACGGCTTCGTCACAGAACAGTGTCATGATCTGCGGCCCGACCTTTACCTTTACCAGGGGGGCCTTCATGTTCTTGGAGATCTTTGGCATCTGTGCCATCACTTCGGCCGGCAGCTTGGCTTCCTTGAGCTTCATCCGCTTCTTGTCAATGACCAGCAGCGATACGGTCTGCTTGTTGGCTTCTATCATGGCCTTCTGTTCTTCCTGTTTCGCCTGCATCTTCTTGCCTGCAAAATACAGTAATACTATCAATATGATAAATACTACCAAAATAATAAGAAAAATGACCAAGCCTTTACTCATATATAGATCTCCTTTACTTATGGCAAATCAAAACATAACCTTTCAAAGTATATCATTTTCAGAACAACAAATCAAGGACACAATTCTTCCTTATTTTATGATGAAAAAGGAAATTTTCGGCATAGAGTAGACTTTTCTGACAAAGTCATGTTATAATCCCACAATATGGGCATATTTTACCCTAAGCTTACATTAGATAAAGGAAGATACGCTATGAAACTTGAATTAACACTGCAACAGTTGATACCGCAGATCCGGAAGCGGTTTGCGAAGTGGCTGATCGTGTCGGTCGTGGCGGGACTATTGGTGCTGGGCTTGCACTACCTGAGTCTGCCGGAACGTAACCATGTGGTGGGGGTCATCAATTTCAGCTTCCCAGGGATCGAGTCCGGACACAGCCCCATCGGTAACCGTTTTGACCCGGATGAGATGCGGCACGCTGAAGTGATCCATGCTGCCGGACTGACGGCAATGGGACAGTCGTATACGGCAGAGGGTGTCGAGATGATCCGCAAGTGCATCCATATCAGCAGCGGGGCCCCGGTCTCGGCGCTTTCCGATATCGTGGATTATCAGACCACCATCGGCAGCGATAAAGTGTCGATGACTACGGAAGTGCGTAAGACATCCTATTATCCGACCAGATATACCCTGCGATTCGATTATGCTGCTGTGGGCTTCACCAGAAGCCAGGGTGCGGCATTCCTGCAGGCGATGATGGATGAATACCAGACCCGTTTTATGAGCGAATATGGCTATAATGCATCCATTGAACGATCGATGCGTGCCTTTGACTATCAGGATTATGATTATGACAATGCCGTGCAGGTGCTGGATTCGGATCTGCGGCTTCTGGGGAACTATCTGAATTCCCTGAATGCGATGGACAGCGCGCGTTTTGTGTCCACACAGACCGGTTACTCTTTTGCAGACCTGTCAGATGCGGTACAGACCATCCGCAGCGAAGATCTTGCAAGGATCCGTTCCTATCTGAATACATACTGCATCACACGGTCTAAAGAGGAAAAGATCAACTTCTATAACTTTAAGATCCGTTCCGTGGAGCGGGATATCAAAGTGGAGCAAAAACAGCTGGAGACCATTGGTGAGCTGATCGAGAACTATGAGAAGACGACGGCGGTGATCGCGGGGAATACGAGCACCAGACCGCTGGAAGAAGGCGAGATGCCGGTGGTTTACGAAGTGACACAGCACTCCGATACCTATGATAATCTGGTATCACGGAGGATCAGCAGTGAGGCCCGCATTTCTTCTATGAATGAACAGCTGGACCGCTACAAGGAGCTGGTAAAACGCTATCGTGACAGCGTGGCCGGCGGCAGCGCGGAGCAGGTGGAAACGATGCTGCAGGAGGCATCCGCCAAGACAGATGTGCTGTTGGATGCAGCAGCGGTTACAGCAAAGGAGTATTATGAGACGGTGCGCCTGCGGCAGCCTATGCAGGTGCTGGCAGCACCGGGCGACGGCGGCTTTCCGTTGGGAGCATTGATCCGCAGCTCGATGCAGGACGGCATCGCTGCGGAGACACTGGTCTTTGGTCTGTGGATCATCTTTTCACTGATCGGTGTATATGCTCCGGAGAAGGCAAAAACAAAAAAGGCAGCAACATCAGCCGCAGTAAAGACAGAAGAGAAAGAAGGTGAGCCGGATGGAAGAGAATAAGGTTATGCAGTCGCCGGCTGTCCGGACGAACGGGAATAATGATGGTGAGACGGAGATCGATCTGCTGGCCATCTTCAAATGGATGAAGCAGCTGTTTCTGCTGTGGCTGGTACTGGCCATCGGTGTGGGGGCTGTTGCTCTGGCAGTCGGTATCCAGTTGGAGAGAGTCAGCTATATCGGTGATGCCCGGACGCTGGTGGGATACAGTAACGGTGTACCGGTAGACAAGATCACATCCGCGCAGGTAGTGGCTGATGCGATGGACGATCTGGGGATCGATACGGCAAGGATGGATGATATCCGCCTGAACATCAGTATCTCCGGCGTGATGAGTGATAAGACCAATGACTTAAAGACCCTGTACAGCAGCCTGATCACCAAGAGCTCGCAGATCGATGAGGATGCCATCAATACCCTGCTTTCCACGGGTGGAGAGACCACGGCATATATTGTATCGTTTGATTATCATGCGGCCGGATTTACACGCGAGGAAGGCCTGGACATCCTGAATGGTGTTGTGGATGCTTACCGGAACTATGTGGAGGAAAACTACAACTTCAACGATATCCTGGGAAGTTCGGTCAGTGTATTGAATTATCAGGAGTATGACTACAGTGAGGCAGTCTCGATCTTTTCAGACAACCTGAACGGGATCAGTTCCTATCTGTCGAAGATCAGCAGCACGGACAATATCAGTTTCCGCTCCCAGCTGACGGGCTACAGCTTCTCCGATCTGCAGCAGATCACGGATACGCTGAAAGACGTGGAACTGGACCAGGCGAATTCCTACATCGTGCTGAATGGCTTGACCAAGAACGGTGCAGACAGGGAGATCACTTATTATGAATGGCTGATCGAGGAGACGGAGAGAAACAAGGCAGTAGAACAGACGCGCTTAAGAGCTCTGAATGCGTCTATCGAAGCCTATGAGAAGGATCCGGTGGTCTACACACAGGAAGACACGGTGCTCAACTCGAACGATGACTATTATGACGGTCTGCTGCAGCAGAAGCTGGAGGTACAGGGAACTGTGTCTGACTACGACCGCAAGATCAGCTATTACGAGATGCTGATCGCAAACTACAAGGGCAACAATACGACGAGCGATAAGAAGAAGGCACAGGCAGAACAGTATCTGGCTACCCTGAATGAAAAAGTCAACAAACTGATGGAGGACGTGAAGATAACGGCGGACGAGTATTACGAAAAAGCGGACTTCTTCAAGACCGTGAGCGTAAAGATCCCTGCCGTGGCTGAGACACCGTCCCTGACGCATAAGAGCGTGATCATGATCGTGGGTATTGCCGAAGCAATCGTGCTGCTGCTTTACCTCGGCATCGCCTGCGTGAACGGCATCAAGGAGAGCATCTTCAAAGACAGGGAAGTTAAGTAGACAGTATTGTTTACGATAGCGGCATTCGGGTAAGTTGATGATCATCAGGTCAAGAGCATTGCTCATGGCCTGATTTTTTATCTTATAGCATTATGCAAGCAGGACGTTTTTTGTTTGCAGTATTATGTTAATTAAAACGATCATAATTCTATGAAAGTTTGTGCTATCTGCACAAAAAAACGGGCATTCTATTATAAAGGTAGTATATTCTCACATTGACGTAAGGGGGCATCTTTGTTATAGTGTGGGATGATGGACTGAAAATGGGTGGATTGTATCAGTTTGCGTGCTAAAGCGTGGTAAGAAAAACATTTGCTATGAAAAGAATCCTACATATTTCAAAATATTATTATCCTTTCCGGGGCGGGACTGAGCAGATTGCGCAGGACTGTGTTAATGCGCTTAAAGGGAAGTATGAGCAGGCTGTGATCTGTTTTAATGATGTTAATGAGGATAAGACGGATCGGGTAGATGGGATAAAAGTTATTCGTTGCGGTTCTTTTGCAACGATTTTTTCTCAGGCGTTATCGCGTAACTACGGAAAAAGATTAAAGCGGGTTATAGAGAAGTTTAAGCCGGATATTATCATTTTCCATTATCCTAATCCGTTTGTGGCAATGTATATGCTTAGATATATACCCAAAGATTGTAAATTGGCTATATATTGGCACTTGGATATTGTAAAACAGAAGTTACTTGGAATACTGTTTGAAGGACAGAATAAAAAGCTTGTTGAACGAGCGGATATACTGATTGCTACAAGCCCAACGTATGTTGAAGGAAGCCCGTGGCTTAACAATGCAAAAGAAAAATGCAAAGTGGTTCCTAACTGTATCAATGTTGAAAGACTGCAGATTACTCCGGAAGTGGATGCCAGGGCGGCTGAGATCAGGAAAGCAAATAAAGATAAGGTGATCTGTGTTGCTGTTGGAAGACATACAGAGTATAAAGGATTCAAATACCTTATCCGGGCGGCACATTTATTAGACGATAGATTTCAAATCTATATTACCGGGAAAGGTGAAGAAACCGAGAACCTCAAGGCTGAGGCAGGAGATGATAAGAAGATTCATTTTCTGGGCCTGGTGGATGATACGGAGCTGAAAGGATATCTTACTGCTATGGATATTTTCTGCTTTCCGTCCATTACGAAGAATGAAGCTTTTGGGTTGGCGTTGGCAGAGGGAATGTATTATGGAAAACCGGCAGTGACATTTACAATACCGGGATCGGGTGTTAATTATGTGAATATTAACGGAGAAACCGGGCTGGAAGTTGAAAACCGGAATGTTAAAGAATATGCGGATGCTTTGAGAAAACTGGCGGATGATGAAGAGTTGAGAAAAAGACTGGGTAATGCAGGTAAGAAGAGAGTGGAAGGACTCTTCTTGAATATACAGTATAGTGATAATATAACAAAAGCGATTGATAAGCTATAATATAGATGGAATTAACAGCAGGAAGGGATAAACCGTGATCAACGGAAAAATCATTGGAATAGATGCCAGAATGATTGAAATGTCAGGTATTGGGACGTATATTCAACATCTGATGGGGCAAGGAATATATGATTATGCATTTGGAAAAGAAGAAGAAATAAGAAAATATGATTCAGATGTTAAGATCATTTCCTTTGATGCACCTATTTACAGCATTAACGAACAGCTCAGATTTCCGAACAGGGAAGCTAAAGATGCAGGTATTGATATCATACATTTCCCACATTATAATGTTCCCATTACCTATAGAGGCAAATTTGTAACTACCGTGCATGATCTTACGCATATAATATTGCCGGAGTTTCTTGGAAGTAAGATCAAGTATTACTATGCTAAATTTTTAATGAATAATGCATTAAAAAGAGCGGCACACATTTTTACGGTTTCACAGAATTCCAAAAGAGATATTATTGAGTATTTTGGTATAAGTGATAATAAGATTAGTATTACATATAATGCTATAGATAACGATTTTAAAGTAAAAGAAAAAGAAGAAATTGAATATCTATATGACAAGTACGGTATTCCGAAAGAAAAGAAGATAGTATTATATGTAGGGAATCTTAAGCCACACAAGAATTTACATACTCTTCTTAAAGCAGTTAGTATATTAGATCG
>JAFWRC010000099.1 GCA_017508825.1 Lachnospiraceae bacterium | reverse complement strand
GCGATGAATATGGATATCGGCATCAACGGATATGACCGGGTCTGCGTTATCCATGTACTGGATATGGCCGGAATACAGTCGGTTTTTTCGGAGGAAAAGCTTCAGGCAACGTATAAGAATCTGACCGAAAAGATCCGCGGATTTGCGGAAAAGAAAAAGTACCGCCCGTATATCATCGGGGAGTGGCAGCTGGCTCTGGCGGCCCCCTCCTATATGGTATCCCTGAAGCAGTTTATCGGGGATATGCAGCAGCTGCAGGCAGAACTGTTCCGGGTGGAGGAGAAACTGATCGCGATCATTCCCGTCTTCTGCATCCTGAATGAGTGTACGGTGGAAAATCTTCGTACAGCATACAGTGCGGCCCGTCTGGAAATGCTTCGCAAGAATATTCAGTTTTACGTATATGATGCGGAAGCGGACCGCCTGGATGAGGAGAGCATACGGGAAAAATATCACATGATCAATGTGATCAATTATGCGCTTTCGCATGATAAGGTGCTGCCGTATTTCCAGGGGATCTATGATAACCGGAACGGTATGATCAGCCATTACGAGTCACTGATGCGCCTGGAAGACGAAAACGGCAGGATCTATACGCCGGATAAGTTTCTGGGAGTGGCCCGAAATTACGGCCTGCTGTACGATTCCCTGTCGATGACCATGGTCCGGAAGGTGCTGGAGATCTTTAAGGAGGCAGGCGGCCGGAGCGTCAGCATCAATCTGGGGATGCGTGATATCATCAACGAAAAACTGGTGGAATATATTCTGGATTTCCTATCCATGTGTGAACATCCGGAGAATCTGATCTTTGAGATCCTGGAAAACGAGGATGTGGATGATTATGAAGCGATGGTCCGGTTTGTGGATAAGGTACACCGGCTCGGAGGAAAGATCTCCATCGATGATTTCGGGAGCGGATATTCCAATCTGCAGCATATCGCCAAGATCCATTCCGATTATATCAAGATCGACGGTTCCATTATACGGAACTGCTGCACCGATCCGGAATCCGAACGTCTTGTAGCAATGATCGCAAGCTGGAAGAATCTGAGCACGCGGTCCGTAAACATTGTAGCGGAGTATGTGGAGAATCGGGAGATCCAGGAACTGCTGGAAAAGCTCGGGATTGACTTTTCCCAGGGCTTTCTGTTTTCCAGACCGTCACCGCGCATGGACTGATCCGTATAGAGGATAGGTATGATTCATTACGAAGACGAGCAGAAAAATATAGGGTTGATCGTAGAGGATGTGTACGCCGATTTTAACAAGGAGATCCTGCACAGTGTGGCACACGCCGTGATCGGCAGGAAGGATATCAATCTGATCCTGCTGGCCGGACGCCATGATGAAAGTAAGGATCCTGCGGACCGGCAGCATCAGTACAGGCTGGTCTACAATACGATCTATGAACTGGAGAGCGCATGCCGGTTTGACGGCCTGATCTTTACCCTGCCCAATCCGACGAAATGCGGAAAGCTTCTGGAAAGCCGGATCCCGCGGGTGTTTATTGCTACGGATGCCCCGGGCGAGGTCTGCGTGAACTATGATGATGAGATCGGGATACGGGAAACGGTTGCATATCTTGTGAATGTCAAAAATATCACGAAACTCTGTATGCTCGGAGGTCGCGATGACAATGCCGATGCGGCAAAACGGAAAAAGATATTTGCAAAGTGTCTTTCCGAGTACGGTCTGGAGTTTACGCCGGAGCAGTATGAGAGAACCGATATGTCGGTGCATACGGAGGCGGCGGCAGCGCGTCTGCTCAAGCATAATCCGGATGTACAGGCGATCTTTTGCGTGAACGACCAGTCTGCCTGCGGATTGTATAATGTTCTGAATGAGAAAGGGCTGGTACCCGGACGTGACGTGATGGTATTCGGCTTTGATAATACACGGATGGCCGGAGATATGATACCGCCGCTTTCTTCCATCGGGACCGATACGGATACTCTGGGAAAGAAGGCATTGGAGCTGCTGTTGCAGCAGATGAACGGTGGTAGGGCGGAATCGGCAAGTATTCCGACGCGCCTGTTCGGACGGGAATCGCTGGACTATATCATGTATGAGTATACCCGCGGGCTGCTCCAGAAAGGGGATCCGGCATTTATCTACCAGATGTTTGACGATTGCTTTTACCGGTATCGTAACGAGATCATCAATTCCGGGGATATCGATCTGAAACGTCTGTTTTTTGAGATCATCTCCCGTATGGTCCGGTGCATACAGAACCGCTATATGAGTGAGGAGGAAGCGCAGGAGATCGCACGTCTCGGAGATCTGTTTTTTGAGAACCGTGCGATGGAATATACGGATGCAAACCGCTTTGTCTATTGCATTAAGCGTATGCAGTCGGCCATGAATGAAAACACGGGATCGGTCTATGTCAATATCCGTAACAACCGTTTGCTTTCCGAGATGCGGGATAAAGCCATCATTTCCCAGTTTACGGCAAGGAATATGGAACGACGGGGATATGAACGCGGAAGAGACGGAGTCTTTCAGTTTCTTGTGGAAAGCGCCGGGTTTGATTGCGGAAATACGGACAATGTGGAAAGCGTGGTCGAATGCCTGAAGCATTATAAAGTGCGGAATGCGGCTCTGTATCTTTTTGAGGAGCCATTGGAATACCGGGAAGGGGAAGCGTTGCGGTTTCCCGAAACGATACGTCTGCGCTGTGTCGTACGTTACGGTGAGCTGTATGTGATCCCGAGAGAACGACAGGAATGTCCGATGTCGCAGATGTTTTCGCGGCAGGAACTGATCCGGGAAGGAAAAGGGCTGACGGCATATCCGCTGTTTTTCGGCAGGATGGTGTACGGATATTACGTCTGCAATATGAACCGCCAGCTGATGGACACCGGGGAATATATGGCGCTTCAGCTGAGCCGGGCGATCTTTATGAATCATAAGTTATGACGTACCTGAACGAAAATCAAAAAAGTGTCGTGAACGGATCGGGTT
>JAFWRC010000098.1 GCA_017508825.1 Lachnospiraceae bacterium | reverse complement strand
GATACGAGAAACCCCCTTGTCTCCATGCAGATATTAAACTGTAGACTATCCTACCACCATTTTATCCAAAAGGCAACTCTAAATTATAGGCAAATTATACAATAATATATGCGGTCGCTCTTATCCCTTCAAGCAACTTGAATAATCCCGGCTCCTTATGCTATAATGTTAAGGCAAATGGGCTATAGCCCGGGGGTGCTGTATGAAAAGAAAGGTTGCCGTATTTACGAACGGGTGGAATGACGAGTATCTGGAATTTGCTCTGGAAGGGATCCGAAGACGAGCAGCAGAGGACAACATCGACGTATTCATTTTTCTGGACTACACTTCCTACGACAAAACAAAAGCCGAACTGAACGGCGAACTGAATATCCTGAACCTTCCGCAGCTGAAGGACTTTGACGGGGTACTTCTGCTCGGAAATACCCTGAACAATGCCGCAGAAAACGTGATCCTGCGTGAAAAACTTCTGAAGGTATCGGTTCCTTCCATTTGCCTGGAATATGAACTGGATGGCATCAACTGCATCCGGACCGAAAACGTGACCGGTATGAAGGAACTGATGGAGCACATGATCACCGTTCATGGAGTAAAAAACATTTTCTGGGTAGGCGGTCCGCGGGATAATGCAGACAACAATGAACGCTATCAGGCCGTCATCGAAACCATGCAGAAGCACGGGCTCCCCTTCGATCCGGATCAGTATTTTGACGGATGCTGGAGTTATGCGATCGTAGAAGAACAGCTGCCGGATGTGATCTGGAGTATGACCAAGATGCCGGATGCCTTTATCTGCGCCAACGATTCGATGGCCCTGGCGGTCTGCTCTGTATTGGATAAGGCCGGGATCCGGGTTCCGCAGGATGTCAAAGTAACCGGATTCGACAACCTGGCCGGCGGAAATCATTACTCCCCGATCCTCTCCTCCGTCGACCGCGGCTGGAATACCCGCAGCTATCAGGCGATGGACAGTCTGATCGAGCTGATGAACGGCGCTCCGGATTTTGGAGATAAAGTATTCAACTCCACCTTTGATCCCGGTGAAAGCTGCGGATGTACCGTCAATGAAGAAGCACTCCGTATCCAAAAGGAAGCCAGCCGCAGAACATTTCTGGTACCGGTCGAGCGAACGATCTTCGACTGGCATCTGATCGGACTGGATGACTCCGTGGTTCACGTAGAAACTCCCGACGATATCCATGCGGCTTTTTCTGCCCTGTGGGAAAAGAACCATTCTTATGAAGGAGACGAGTTTTTCGTATGCCTGGATAAAAAATTCGTGGATTCCATGGAGAAAGAAACCACTCACAGAGCTAAAGGATACAGCAGCAAACTGGACGTGATCTACGGAATGAAGGCCGGAGCTACCGTTTCCAGACACAAAATACCTGCAAAGCTCCTGGTGCCGTTCTATGATCCGGAATCCCCGCAGAGTGCGATGTATCTTTTTGTGCCGCTCCATTCGGAAGCCGAGTGTCTCGGATATTTTGTTATGAAAAACAATCTGAAGATCATCCGGGATTTCTATCTCAACTCCCTGACGCGACACATCTCGGCCGCATTGGAACGCGCACGCCAGAATATCCGGCTGGAAAACTTAAACAAGCTGCTCGAAGAGATCTCGGTAAGGGATGAGCTGACCGGTCTGTACAACCGTATGGGGTACGAGAAGATCGTGATCCCGTATCTGGATTCGCTCCGCCGCAAAAAATCACCTTCCGTGATCATGGTGGCCGACATCAACCGGATGAAGGTGATCAACGATAAATACGGACATCTGCAGGGCGATCTGGCCATCCGGATCGTAGCAAATGCCCTGAAGACTTCCATACCGAAAAGCTGGAAAGCCGTACGCTACGGCGGTGACGAATACGTGATCATCGGGGATGCCGGCAGCTCCGTAAATATGGAAAAGATTAAGGAAGCCGTGTTCCATCACATCAAACAACAGGCCGACGACCTGCTGCTCCCCTACAAATTGAGTGTCAGCGTGGGCTATGTGATGATCGATCCCGAGAATACTCTCAAAAACGAAGAATACTTCCGTATGGCCGATGAAGCCATGTACGAGATGAAACAGGAAGCACATAAACATGATAAATGAAGGTGAGCCCCATGGCTCGTCCCCATAGCTCGCCTTTTACGGTACTATATCATATTTCACATGCAGATATTCTTTAATGATCTCCACGCACTGCTCATAGCTGAGTTTTCCGGTATTTAAGCACAGATCATAATTATACGGGCTCTCCCAGTCTTTCCCGGTATGATGCTTATAATAGAACCTGCGGTACTTATCCATATCCGCGATATGCTTTTCCGCTTCTTTGCGCGTCAGTTCCAGACGCTTCATTTCCGTCTGTATGCACTGTTCGATGGGCGCATAAACGAAAACGCTCACCACATTCGGGAAATCCCGCAGCACATAATCCGCCGCCCGTCCGATGCAGACAAAGGATTCGCATTCCGCCAGTTCCCGAAGCACCTTAGCCTGAAAAGCAAACAGATTGTCATTCTTGGTGAAATCCGGACTCTCCGGCGGGATCGTTTCCCCGTTATACACCTTCTGCGTCACCCGGTACAGCAGGCTTTTCTTCATCGTCTCATCTGCGCGGGCAAACAGTTCTTCACTGATACCGCTGTCATCACTGGCCATCCGCAGGATCTTTTTATCATAAAAATCAATCCCGAACTCCTTCGCCAGCATCTCGCCGATGTAAGTCGCCCCGCTGCCACAGGTACGTGTCAATGTTACAACAAATCTTTTTTCTGCCATCGCATACACCCCCGTTTCTTTCCTCTGAAAGCAGCCGTTTTCCAATAGAAAATGAAAGAAATCTACCCTCTTTCATGTTCGCATTTTCACCTCCTTTTGTCAATGAAAATGAAAATAGAAAAACCACCCGTAAATCCTGTTTACGGGCGGTTCTGTGTTTAACTTTCAGATTATTATTATTTCAGTAACTGGATTGCGCCGATATAAGGCAGCGGTTTTTCTTCTTCCTTGATCGCGGATACCAGACCCATGAT
>JAFWRC010000097.1 GCA_017508825.1 Lachnospiraceae bacterium | reverse complement strand
GTGCTTTCAGGTAGGTCGCTCGAGCCGTGTGGTAACATACGGCCTAGAAAGATGATCATCCCGGTCCGCAAGGACTACGACATAACCCGGCTTATAGTCTGTCTTGGTATTTATATAAAAATGCGTTCTGCAAGCAGAACGCTATTTTTTTATCATTTTTTGCTTTATAATAGGAAACAAGTCATTTTTATGTTTTTTTGAGAAAACTATGGATTTTTTAATAACACTGCTATATACTAGAAGAAGTTGACATAATTTATCAACATAATTTTGGTTATAGAGGGTGAAAAAGTGAAGGAGGAAAAGAGAGAAATGCACAATACAGCGAAAAAAACAGGCATTACTGTGCAGAATCTGCTTTGCAGGGTACTTAGTGTGCTCCTGGTAATGGGGCTTTATGTCAATCTGTTTGACGGCTTTGCGACCTTACAGGCAGAGGCGGCGGATCCCGTTGTAGAGGGGACCATCGAAAAAGATAGCACGGATGATATGCTGAAACTGAATACGGCCGGCGGTCTGATGTCGATCAAGATCGACAGTGATGTAAAGATCACCGGTGCAGGCGTGCTGATGAGTGGTATGAAGGTAAAGGTGAGCTACTATTACGGCACCGAAGACAAGTATCTTCATACAAAGTATATTGAGGCGCCGTCCGGCACGACTTGGGGATCGACCGTGAATACCATGAACTACGTGACGGTAAGCGGCAAGATCCTGGATGGTTCCGACCAGAGCGCGATCAAGCTGGATTATAACGGCAGCGAACTGAAGATCCGTCTGGATGCAACGACTGTGTATGAGAATTTTCATATCCTGAAGAAGGATCGTACCGTAGATGTTACCGTAGCACAGGGAACAGATGCTTATCTGCACGCAATCAAGATCAGTGTGCAGTCAACTCAGACCAGCAGCGCATTGATGGGTACCGTAGACAGAACTGCAGACGGAAGAACGGTATCCACCGTTTCCGGTACGGTTCAGGAAGGCTGCACCGATGAGCTGTTCAGCCTGAAAGTGAACGGCAATATTATGAAGATCAAGATCGACAAGAATACGGATCTGAGCCTGATCCACGCACTGATCCCGGGAACGAGCATCACGGCAGCCGTTTATACCGGCGAAGACAAATACCTGCATGCATACAAGCTGGCAGGCAATATCTCACTGCAGAACACCGCGGTACGTGATACAAGCAATTCTATTACCGTGACCGGTACCGTACAGAAAAATACTACCGACAATATCCTGTATCTGTCTACCAACGGCGGCAATATGACCATCAAGCTGGATACGGATACCAACGTGAATAACGGCGGCCTGCTGATCCTGAACAAGAAAGTAAGCGTGATCGCACAGCGTGGTTCCGATGCTTATCTGCATGCAGTATATATCACTGCGGATACGACCGGACCGGCAACCGTGAACAACGTGATACAGATGTCTGCGACGACAGAGAGAACTTCGGAAAATCTTACCGTGGAAGGTTATGTAAAGAAGGATACCAACAATTCCGTACTGCAGCTGCGCACGAGCGGCGGCGATATGTCGATCCGTATCGATGCCAATACGGTATGGACTGACAGCAAGGGTGTGCAGGCAGACCAGAAGATCACGGTGGTGGCTTATCGGGGCACTGATAAATATCTGCATGCGGAGAGCGTTACCTCCAAACTGGATGCAGCACCGGCAACAACGCTGAACGGCGCCACCCAGGTGGAGTTTTCCGGCACGGTAAAAAAGATCGATGGCTATACCATTACACTGAAGACGAATGAAGGGGATCAGATCTTCCGTTTTGATAACTCGTCAGATTTTACCGGATTCCGTATGCTGCAGAGTGATCGTTCCGTTACGATCGTAGGTGTTACAGGCGCAGACGGATACTGGCATGTGAGATCGATCAGCGGCTGATCACGCCCCCGATCTGTGATCGGGGGAGCCGGTCGCGGTCATCGGGAATTCTTCGAATTCCTTGTCGCACCCGCTTTGCGGGTTTGGAGCTTTGAGCGACTTCAAAGTTTCACCGTCAGAAACTACCGAATCATGCCCCCGATCACTTCAAACAGGTTAAGAGAGACAGTTTTTACTGTCTCTTTTTTGCTTTATAGGAAATTGCTCTGCAATTTCCTATGGCAAAGCCCGCTGAAAGATGTTCTCTGCATAAGAGATGTGTGCTCTTGTGATGATTTTTACAAAAATGTATTGACTTAAATTAACTTAAATGATAACCTAGAGTTAAGTAAATTAATAGGCAAAGCATTAGGGTATCGGGATATGAAGGAAAATAAGGAACTCATTTTTTTAAAACCGGTTTTGAAAGAGCGCATCTGGGGAGGCAGCCGGCTTCGGACAGAGTGGGGCTATGAAAGCGACCGGCAGGGAACATTCGGTGAATGCTGGGCGGTATCGAGCAATGAACAGGCGGACTGCGAGATCGCCGGCGGAGCTTATCAGGGCAGACATCTGTCGGAGTTGTGGAAAGAATGTCCGGAGCTGTTCGGCGGTAAAACGGATGGAGCTTTTCCGCTTTTGGTGAAGATCATTGATGCGGGAGAGGATCTGTCGGTGCAGGTACATCCGGATGATGCTTATGCGCAGACGCATGGATGCAAAAGCGGGAAATGGGAATGCTGGTATATCCTGGACTGCCCGGAGGAGGCGGAACTGATCGTCGGCAGCCACGCACGCAGCAGAGAGGAGCTGGAGCAGTGGATCAAAGATGGGGCGTGGGATAAGCTGCTGAACCGCGTGCCGATCCGCAAGGGGGACTTTCTCCGTGTGGATCCGGGGACACTGCATGCGATCACGGCCGGAGTGGAACTCTTGGAGGTGCAGCAAAACAGCGATATCACTTACCGGATCTATGACTATGAACGGCGGCAGAACGGGAAGCTGCGGGAATTGCATCTGGAAGACGGGCTGGAAGTGACCCGGGTGCCTTACCGTATTACGGCGGCAGATGTGATCCATACGGATGTGCGGGAAAACACGATGCAGCTGCTTGCAGAAACCGCGCAGTACCGTATGTGGACGATCGCAGTAAAGGGTGTGGCAGTACCGGAGATCCGAACGGAGAGATTTCTGGTCGGAAGCGTGCTGGAAGGAAGCGGGACGATCGACGGCGTGCAGGTCCGGAAGGGAATGCATTTCATTATCCCGCACGGATATGCGCCTGAGAAGCTGGAGGGGCAGATGCGCCTGAATCTGACGGAACCGGCAGGCTGAAAAGGCAAAGCAGCCGTTCAAAAATACAGGTGGTTCCGGATAGTTATAAAAAGTAAAAAGGTTGAAACAGAAAAGAAATTAAGTTATAATCACAAAAGTTAAGTAAAAAATAAACCTTATTAAGGGAAGGAGATTACCATGGGGTTGATCGAGGAAGTAAAAAAGGAACTTACGGAAAACATCATTCCGTTCTGGCGGGGACTGCGGGATAACGAATATGGCGGTTATTACGGCTATCTGTCCCATGGATTGGAACTGGATAAGAAAGCGGAAAAAGGGTGTATCCTGAATAACCGTATCGTCTGGTTCTTTTCCAATGCCTATATGTTATTGAAGGATCCGGCACTTTTGGAGGAGGCAAAACACGGCTATGCATTCCTGCGGGATCACTGCCTGGATCGTGAGAACGGTGGTGTC
>JAFWRC010000096.1 GCA_017508825.1 Lachnospiraceae bacterium | reverse complement strand
TGATGTTTGTGCCACCACTCCAGAATCGGATAATGACAGAGCACTGCTGTTATATTCTCACCTTTATAAGTATCGTTTACTCTGGCAATCTGATCAACGGATTCAAAGTATGCCAGTGCCGCATCGTTCCCATACAGCGGTTGGTCATGATTACCTAGGATCAGATGTTTTCTGCCAGCCAGACGTCTCAGATACCACTCCGGTGCCTTCCCGCTCTTGTGACAGAAATCTCCCAGAAACCACACATCATCATCCGGCTGTACTCTGCCATTCCAAAGCCGGATCATAACTTCATCCATCTCTCCAACGGAAGAAAAAGGTCTGTGATCAAAATGGATCACATTTTGATGTCCAAAATGAGTATCTCCAATATATAGGTTCATAATTCTCTAATCTCCGTACTATGCTGATCGATCATCATATACTAACGCCTGCTCAGATTTCTCCCCACTCCTTTGTTTCCGTATCCACCCAGACAAACCGGTTTGTCCCGATTGGCCGTCCATCACGGTATGTAGAAAACACATCTGTCATCAGGATCCCGTCTTTTTCCCGGTATTCCGGCCGATCAACGGGAGTATGCCCGACTACCTGCAGATAATCTTCATTTCTGGTAAGAAATCCTCTGTAGAATCCAAACCTGTTCTCCGGCCTTGCCCAGATCGGTGATGCATCATTCCATATATCTTCCGGGCCCATCCCATTGACCGTGACCAGGATATCTCCGATCGCCGGGATGTCTACAAAATGCATCCGCAAGAAACTCATAGTGATCCCTGCATGCGAAAACAATACATTGCCAATCTTATGGATGTACTGGAAACGGCTCACATTAACTGTCTTATATATCTGATGTAGACAATCTACCACAGTTTGTCTCGCATAAGTGGAGTATCCGCTCTCCAGTCTCTGCCATACATAGGACAGATCGTGGTTTCCATAGCAGACTTTGCTTTCCGGATATTTTACCAGAAATTTTTCAAGCGCAGCATAAGTCTCTTTATACAGTTCGATATTTCTCTCCTGATTCCAGTCATCTGCGAAATCACCCAAAAATACCGCATTATCAAAAGCATGTTTTTCCATCATTTGATCTGCGGTTTCTATGATCCACGGTTTCAAATGTATGTCTGAAATGACAAGCACCTTCATACTGTTTTCCATCATCATTTCACGTATCTTTTTTAGTCGCATGCATAGAACTCGAGCAATACAAGTTCATTATCCTTCTTAACAATCCTGAAAATATCATTTACATTCCCTCTTGAAATAACATCGTCTTTATCAAAGAGTCTGTAATATGCATCCGCATCGCCGATAACAACTGGCGTTTCTCCTTTTTGCTTTGCCTTTTATTTACATTGGTTTCTTTCCGATCAATCGTATCACCGCTTCGTCATCCGCTTCCTCATACAATTCCTTCACATGATCAAACAATCTCTGCCAGGATTCCCCCGGCGACTCTTTATATGCTGATGTCACCATATCATATCCCCAGATCTTTTCCGGCGGAAACATGACAGATACTGCCATGCCATACTCTCCTCCCTTCTTGTTCACACGCCTGCGAAACCCGGCAGTCACAAGATAAAACTGCATCTGCAGGCCGGTGATGATCCCGGGATAGTTCTTGTCTCCTTCTTTTCCGAAACCTGCTTTCTTCTTTAACTCCGTCGAAAGGATTTCTTCCTCAGAGTACACCGTATCCCCATCTTCATCCGTGCGGATGTAATGATCCATGATCTTCTTCTCACGCCGATTTGCCAATCCATCTTCCCAGCGAGCGTCGAAATCATATCCGTCACGACGGTAATTCACAAAATACGGCAGCCATTCAAGCGAAACGAAGCCGGCCTTCTTATCAAAGAACTTGCCATATGCTATTTTACGTTTCCCGGATATCTGTTCTCTCCAAGCCCATGGATCCCTGAGTGCATTATCCGTCCACCAGTATTTCGGATCTGTCCATTCCTCAACAGAAAAACCTTCCACCCCGTTCGCGAACAGCGGCAGAAAGCCGATACTCTCAATATATTCTTCCAGTTCTTCTACCGTATGGATACACTCCGGATGTCTGGAACTGACACCCTTCATCACCCATTCGCCATTTTCTACAGACATAGATCATTCTCCACTCTTATGCGTCCACATCCGGCAATAGACTTATAAATCGGCAACACCACTTCAGGTAATGATACCGGATACTGTTTCACCCTCTCAACAGTTATTTTCCATATTATACATCATAAAGCGTAAAATATGTACTTTTTATGATTTTGAAAGTTACACATCCGGCTATCATGTTATGCAGCAAAATATACATTAAAAATAGCGTTCTGCTTGCAGAACGCTCGCGCCGAGCGCGGTTGCGATAGCAACATCTTCCTTACGCGCGAGTGCGCATCCCCCGGAGGGTTTTGCCATAGGAAATTGCAGAGCAATTTCCTATAAGGTAAAAAACGTTCTGCTTGCAGAACGCATTTTTATATAAATACCAAGACAGACTATAAGCCGGGTTATGTCGTAGTCCTTGCGGACCGGGATGATCATCTTTCTAGGCCGTATGTTACCACACGGCTCGAGCGACCTACCTGAAAGCAC
>JAFWRC010000095.1 GCA_017508825.1 Lachnospiraceae bacterium | reverse complement strand
GGGTGCAGGTGTTGTGGTCAACGGCTTGAAAGAGGTGGTGGTGCGTTTTCCGAAATGCTGTAACCCGCTGCCGGGAGACGAGATCGTGGGCTTCATCACCAGAGGTAACGGCGTGACAGTGCATCGTGCCGATTGTAACAATCTGGTGACCATGCCAGAGATCGAGCTGGATCGTCTGGTGAAGACCGAGTGGGAGACATCTCCGGAAGAGGACGGCAACCGCTATATGGTGGGCATCGTGATCTATGCCAACAACCGTTCCGGTCTGCTGGCGGATGTGTCCAAGGCGATGACGGATAAAAATATCGATATTCGTTCCATGAACATCAAGACCAGTAAGCATGGTACGGCGACGATGAGCATGGGCTTTGAGATCAGCAGCCGCGAAGAACTGGAGCGTGTGATCGATAAGCTGAAATCCATCCAGGATGTGGTGGATGTGGAACGTTTGAAGGAGTAAGTATGGCAGAGTTGAAAATCGGCAAAATGACACTGGGCAGCTGTATGACGAACTGCTACTTCGTCTATCGCGAAGGGGAAAGCGGCGTGATCTTTTTTGACCCGGCGGCACAGGGCGATTATATCTACGAAAAGATGAAGGAGCATGGTTTCGAGATCGAAGTGATCCTGCTGACACACGGCCATTTCGATCATATCGGCGGTGTGGATGCCCTGCGTGAGAAGAGCGGCGCAAAAGTGTATGCGATGGAAGCGGAAAAGGTGCTGCTGCAGGATCCGTACGTGAATGTATCCGCGCAGATGCACGCCAAGGTAACCGTGGAAGCGGACGGTTTCCTTCACGATGGGGACGAGCTGGAGTACGGCGGAAAGAAATGTAAGGTGATCGCCACTCCGGGACATACCATCGGCGGATGCTGCTTCTACTTTGAAGAAGCCGGGATGGTGATCTGTGGGGATACGATCTTTGCGGAATCGGTCGGACGGACCGATTTTCCTACCGGTAATATGAAAAAACTGCTTGCCTCGATTGAGGATAAGATCTTCACCCTGCCGGAAGATACCAAACTGTATCCGGGCCATGGCCCTGCCACGACGGTCGGCCACGAAAAGGAAAACAACCCATTCTTTAACTAAGGAGATTACATGATTACCATTCAATACAACCGGGAAGGGCTGGAATATGACAGCTATGCTATGATCACTTCCTTCTTCCCGAACATGGAAACGAAGCAGGTGCTGCTCACCGATAGCAGCGAACCGCTTCCTGCGGATGCCATCCGGATCTCGTTGGATACGGATGCACGCGCCGGAAGCGTTTTTTTTGCGAAGGGCGAAACACTGCGGGAGGATAAGCAGTTTTATTTTGGATGCGAAGAAGATACCCTTGGAAATGTGGCTGCGGATGCGGCTTCTGAGCAGAAGGCAGAAGCAGTAAACGATGCACTGCAGAAGAGAAAACATGCGTGGAAGATCTTTTTTTATGATACCTTATCGGAGTATACGGGGAAGACACTGCCGTGGGGAGCGCTGACCGGTGTGCGGCCGACCAAGCTGATCATGGCAGTGGCCAAGGAAACAGCGCAGGGCGATATCCTGGTGGAGGAAGAGGAACGCGAAGCGGTAAAGAAACGGATGATGAATGAATACCGCGTGTCAGAGCGCAAGGCGGATCTGGGGTATCGTATCGCGGTGCTGGAAGACCGTATCCTGGAACCCTTCCGCTATGACAGTGCAAGGGGCGAAGGCTACAGCGTGTATGTCGGTATCCCGTTCTGTCCGTCCAGATGCCTTTACTGTTCCTTTTTGTCTTACCCGATCGAGAAGTGGCAGAAGCAGGTGGCGGACTATCTGGAATGCATCGGGACGGAACTAAAAGCGTGCCGGGAGATCATGAAAGACAAGCGCTTAGATACCATCTATATCGGAGGTGGTACGCCTACTGCACTGAGTGACGAAGAACTGGATGTGGTGCTGCAGGCGGTGGAAAAATATCTGCCGATGGAGCAGACCAAAGAGTTTACGGTGGAAGCGGGACGGCCGGACAGCATCACCGTGGACAAACTGCGTGTGATGAAAAAACATGCGGTGAACCGGATCTCGGTGAATCCGCAGACTTTTAAGCAGGAGACGCTGGATCTGATCGGGCGCCATCATACGGTGGAAGAAGTAAAGGAAGCGTTTGCGCTGGCCCGAGCGGAAGGCTTTGACAATATTAACATGGACCTGATCCTCGGACTGCCGGGAGAGACACTGGCGGATGTGGAGCGTACCTATGAGGAAGTCAAACACTGCGATCCGGACAGCCTGACCGTTCATTCCCTGGCACTCAAACGTGCCTCCAATATGAAGGCATGGGTGCAGGAACATGGGCAGATCAGCGGACTGGATTATGAGCTGGCGATGAATGCAGGCGAAGCCGCGGCCGCATCGATGCATATGCAGCCGTACTATCTGTATCGGCAGAAGAATATGGCCGGAGCACTAGAGAACACCGGCTTTGCCAGAGAAGGAAAGTACGGTCTGTACAATATCCTCATTATGGAGGAAGTGCAGTCCATCTACGCCATCGGCGCCGGAACGGTGAGCAAAAAGGTGTACACCGACGGCTCCGGAAGGATCGAGAGATGTGACACGCACAAGGATCTGAGCCTTTATTTATCGGACATTCAGGCGATGATCGAGAGGAAAAGAAAGTTGTTCGGAGAGTAAAGATGATCGGTATGTAGAAGGAATCTGAG
>JAFWRC010000094.1 GCA_017508825.1 Lachnospiraceae bacterium | reverse complement strand
CCTGTAAGAAGCTGCAAAAGATCTGCCGAGAGCGGTGCGGTCGGAAGAAGGGTTCCTACGTGCAAAAGTCCCTTCGGCAGGAATGCTGCCGGCAGGATACCGCCGGAGCAGAAGAGCATCCCGACAGATAAGGTGAGCTGTAATAAAACGGATACCGGAGCGCTGCCGCTTGCCTGATGCAAAAACATGGCAAAGGCAGACAGCACGCCGCTGATCAGTACCAGACTCAGAATGGTCTGCGCATCCGCATATACGGAAATGTCAAACGGCAGTTCCGGAACCAGGGATGCGGCAATGCAGCACACGACCGAAAACAAAGACAATACCAGCCAGTTGGCCAGAAAACGGACGGCAAGATAGCCGGCAGATAAAGCTTTGCCGGAAAACAGCAGATCCGTAAATGCGCGGTCTTCCATACGGAGCGCCGGAGCAAATGCGGAAGAGGAAAAGAACAGGAACAAAAGAAGCGCGGAAGCAATATAGCTTAAGAAGACCGGCAGGGTTTCCGAAGCGGTAAACAGCTTTTCGCGGGACAAAACATAGTCAAAATTCATCATGTCGATATCGTTGTAGGCATCGTATAAACTATCCTGGGCGCCTAGTTCGTAGTAGAGATCGGTAGCGGAATAAGTGTCGGCCTGGGCGGCGGAAAGCATCAGGGCGCCGGAGCGGGTCAGCTCGGAGAGAAATACGGAAGAGAGTGCATCCGTATCGGAAAAACGGATCTCGATCGGATCGTTGCGCCCCCACATGATGCCGTTCACCACATCGTCCGGGAAAAACATAACGGCTATGACGTCGTGTTTTTGCAGGGCGCGCAGGGCCTTGTCTTTCTCCATGACTTCATAATCCAGAGCCAGGGAGGTAGAACTCATATTGGTGATATAGCGGAGCGCCAGCTGCATATACTCATCTTCGGCATCGTTTGTGACCAGGGCTACCTTAGCGCGGGCAAGGCTTCCTTCTTCGTAAAGGCTGTTGGATAACAGGCGGATGAACAGGGAAAGAAACAGAGCGGCGGCCACGGCGCTGAGAAAAACAAACGGCAGCATCCGAAGGTTTTTTTTGAGTTCCATAAGGAAAAGACGCAGATAGATCCTCATTTTTTGATCTCCTCGATCAGTTCATCGCCGCGCAGGATGCGGTCCTGCAATAACAGTTTGCCGCCACGGAGCAGATAGAGCCGGGATATAATGGAGAGATCTTCCTCATCATGAGTGGTCAGGATCAGTGTGCGTCCGTCTTTGTGAAACTGCTCCAGATAGGAACGGATCTCGGCTTTATAGCACAGATCCAGAGCAGCTGCCGGTTCATCCATGATCAGGATCTGCGGATCGTTGATCAGTGCAGTCGCCAGGCTCACGCGTTTGCGCATACCGCCGGAGAGCGCATTTACCCGTTTGCGGAGGAAACTGTCCAGCTGCAGCATCCGGATGGATGGTGTCTGCAGGGCGGCATCAAATTCACTGCGTTTCCCATGAAACCATAAAAGCAGATTATCACGGACACTCATATCCGGCATCAGCGGATCGCTCTGTGGAACATAACCGATCAGACGGTTGCGCATAGAAGCCTGTTTTAAAAGATCCGTATCCTGATAGAGCATAGAAGCGCCCTTGCATCGTCTGGCGCCGGCCAGGATCGAAAGCAGGGTGGATTTGCCGCTGCCGTTGGCACCGAGGATCGCAATGCTTTCCCCCAGGGGCAGGGTAAACTCCAGATGATCAAGCACATGATTTTTCCGGTAGGAATAATCGATGCCTTTTACCAGGATCGATTCCGGAGCGTCGTTTGTTGTTGTTGAGATATTTGTTTCCATAAATGTCATCATAGCATATTTTAAGGGGGCGGGCAATTCAAATTGCGCAGGGCTTGTCATATGTGATAAAATAAGAAAGCACAGCATGATTAGTACAGGAGGCGATGGATATGATCAAAGCAGATGCTGTATTGTTGGATGTGGATGGTACGTTGTGGGATTCCACGACGCTGGTGGCGGAAGCCTGGATGCAGGCGCTCAAAGAGGACGGGATCGACCGGAAAGTGACGGCGGAACAGCTGAAAAAGCTCTTCGGCAAGCCGATGGATGTGATCGCGGACCTGCTGCTGCCGGAACTGGACAAAGAGACGCGTTACCGCGCCCTGCGGCATTGTATGGACCGGGAAGAGAAGGTCCTGGAGGAGAATAAAAAAGATATCAGCTATCCGGGCGTGAAGGAAACGATCCGCAGACTGGCCGGCAAGGTACCGGTATGCATCGTCAGCAACTGCCAGTCCGGTTATATCGAACTGGTCTGCGGGAAACTGGGCATTACGGATGTGATCGCGGATAAGGAATGCTACGGGGATACCGGGCTGTATAAAGCGGATAATATCAAAAAACTGGTGGAGCGGAACGGTTACCGCGCGCCCGTTTATGTAGGCGATATCGCGGGAGATCTGGAAGCGGCACGGGAAGCAGGGGTTCCTTTTATTCATGCGGCATATGGTTTCGGGCACGTGGAAGGCGCTGATGCCGTGATCGAAAATTTTGCGGAACTCACCGGTGTGCTGGGGCTGGAAACGGCTCTGGATTCCTACGCTGCGGTGGACCGTTTTACCGGCGTGGAACGTTATACCGCAGTGGATCAATATGCGCAGATCAAAGAACTGACGGAGCTTGCAGAGACCGAGAAGGGCATCGCGCAGGTGGAGCGGGAACTGATGAGCCTGGCCATCGCAGCGAGAAAATGCGCCTATGCGCCGTACTCGGATTACCAGGTCGGCGCGGCGCTTCTGACCGAAGACGGAAGGGTATATATCGGCGGCAATATTGAAAATGCATCTTACGGCGCGACGAACTGCGCGGAACGCACGGTGGCGTATAAAGCAGTGAGCGAAGGGGCCAGACGGTTTCGGATGATCGCCATCGCCGGAGGCAGCGGAGAGAAACTAAACTATGCATTTCCGTGCGGTATCTGCAGACAGGTGCTTCGTGAGTTTTCGGATCCGGACCGGATGACGGTACTGGTCGGGGTTTCACCGACCGAATATAAGAGATTTACGCTGGAGGAACTGCTGCCGGACAGTTTCGGACCGGACTTTAAGAAGGGAATGGACTAAGTACGATGGAGCAGTTGTCTCTGATCATTATCGTGGTAGCTTTGCTGGCCGTATTCTTCGGAATGGGCGTGGCGGAACGCCGGCGGTATCTGAAACGTGTGGAACAGGAACTGAAGGAGCGTTACGGGAAGCGGCAGGACAAAAAGATACCGTCTTCCCGTTTCGAATGTATCCCGGCGTATTTTCGCAAACATGCGTCGGATACCGCTATCGATGATATCACCTGGTCCGATCTGGAGATGGACCGTCTCTTTGTGTCGATGAACCTGACCTGTTCCTCGGCCGGAGAAGAAGTTCTCTACCATACACTTCGGACGCCGCTCTTTGAAGAGAAGGCATTGAAAGCCCGCGCGGAAGAGATCGCATTTTTTAAAGAGCATGAGGATGAACGCCTGAAGCTGCAGCTCTTATTTGCCGGGATGGGGAAGAATGAACGCTATTCGCTGTATGACTATCTGGATTTTGCCGATGAGATGCAGGGGGGCGAGAGTCTGAAATACCATTTCCTTGCGCCGCTGCTGGTGCTGGCTGCCATTATATTCCTGTTTGTGCAAACGGAGATCGGCGTGCTGGGCGTGGTCTTTTCGATCATCTTCAATATGGCATGGTATTTCCGGACAAAGGGAAAGGTACAGCCCTATATCATCACCCTCAAAGTGATCATGGCGGATATTAAGGCAGCAACGAAAATGAAACAGATGCAGCTGCCGGTCTGTGAAGCAAAGCAGCAGGAACTTACGGAAGCGTTAGGGGCGATGAAAGGCTTCGGCGGCGGAGATAGCGGGATCTTTTCCTCGGGGGCTGCCGGCGGGGATCCGGCATCGCTGGTGGCGGATTACATCAATATGCTGCTGCATCTCGACCTGATCCGTTTTTATTCCATGTACCGTAAAATGCAGCAGCACAGGGAAGAGATCGATGTGATCCACGGCAGCCTGGGGTATTTTGAGATGCTGATCGCAGCGGCGTCGTTTGAAGAAGCGCTCGGCGCTGTCTGTACGCCGCAGTTTGACGGAACGGAGAAGGCAGACGAGATCTGGCATCCGATGATCGAAGAGCCGGTCAAAAACAGCTATGCTCTGAAGGGCAGTATGCTGCTTACGGGATCGAATGCTTCGGGGAAATCTACTTTTTTGAAAACGGTAGCCTTAAACCAGCTGTTATCCCAGACCTTGTATTTTGCCTGCGCCGATGAGTTCCATACCGATTTTCACCGGATCTATACGTCGATGTCTCTCCGGGATGATCTGGAGCATCAGGAAAGCTACTTTATGGTAGAGATCCGTGCGATGCAGCGTATCCTGGAAGCCGGAGCGAAGGAAGGCGCAAAGATCGCATGCTTCGTGGATGAGGTGCTGCGCGGGACCAATACGGTAGAGCGCATCGCGGCTTCAACGGAGATCCTGAAATATATGGCGCAACAGGGATATTTCTGTGCGGCGGCCACGCATGACATCGAATTGACGTCCCTGCTGGAAGAGGTGTATGAGAATTATCATTTCTCGGAAGAGATCAAAGACGGTGATGTGCTGTTCAACTATCGTCTGCAGGAAGGACAGGCACAGACCAGGAATGCCATCCGGCTGCTGTCGGTGATGGGCTATGAAGAGAGCATCATCGAGCACGCAGAAGATCTGGCGGAGAGGTTTTTGAAGGAGGGCGTATGGCAAAAGTAAAGATCTTTACGGACGGTGCGGCGCGCGGCAACCCGGACGGACCGGGTGGCTATGGCGTGGTGCTGCAGTTTGTGGATTCCAAAGGGGAATTGCATGAAAAAGAATACAGCGCAGGATACAAAAAGACCACGAACAACCGGATGGAGCTGATGGCGGCGATCGTAGGGCTGGAAGCGCTCAACCGGCCGTGCGAGGTGGAATTGTACTCCGATTCCCAATATCTTGTGAATGCCTTTAACCAGCATTGGATCGAGAGCTGGCTGAAAAAGGGCTGGAAACGCGGGAAGAACGAAGAAGTGAAGAATGTGGATCTCTGGAAGCGTCTGCTGGCAGCTAAGAAACCGCATCAGGTGACGTTCTGCTGGGTAAAAGGGCACGCAGGACATCCGGAAAACGAGCGCTGTGACGTCCTGGCGACCACTGCGGCGGATCACCATGCCGTCCTTGACGATGTGGTTGGGGAGTGATACAATATCTATGTTGTTTGGCAGGAAATCTGCCATAGATATGGAAAGGATGTTAGCAGATCATGTTATTATCTTATCTGGTTGTTTATTTTGTATATATTGCGGTGATCGTTCTGGCATTTGTGATCGGATTTACGCTTCGGAAGAATAAGAATGCGAAGATGGTCACGACGGATGAGAACGGAAACACAGAGGATACGGCGAAGACAGACGGGGATAAATAAAAAAACGGTTGTCTTGGGCGTGATACAGAGTCTGCGGGTATCTTAAGGGCTCTGTTTTTTGTTATCTTCGATTACGGAAATCAGCCGCAAAAGCGGCACGCACCCGGCACAGCTCAAAAATGAAACGGCCTGCCTTTTTCATTTTTGCGTATATTTCAGAGAGGGGTTACCATGCCGAAATCAGAGAACCAGAAACTGAAATTGTTATATATCATCAGGATCCTTACGGAAGAGACGGATGAGAAGACGCCGATCTCCACAAAGAATCTGATCGCAAGGCTGTCCGAGTATAACATTGCTGCCGAGCGCAAGACGATCTATACCGATATGGAGTGTCTCCGGGATTTCGGTTACGATATCGGCTTTGACGGCAACCGGACGAAAGGCGGTTATTATCTGGCCAGCAGGGATTTTGAACTGGCAGAGCTTAAGATGCTGGTGGATATGGTACAGGCATCCAGGTTCTTGAGCGT
>JAFWRC010000093.1 GCA_017508825.1 Lachnospiraceae bacterium | reverse complement strand
TGCGTGAACGAAACTCTGAATGCTTATCGTAATAGAGACAGCAGCGCAGGAGTGGATGTTTCCGTGAATGCTGCGCCAAAGAAGTGGATCTCCATATCCAATTCGCTGGCCTTTATGATCTTTAAGACGCTGACAGCCGGAAATCTTTTGGGAGCACTGATCATCGAAGAGCGCAGGAAACGGATGAAAGACCGTATTATGTTGAGCGGGGTAAAGAAATCTTCCTATCTGTTTGGAATGGCGATGGTGTATCTGGTGTTTATGATGATCGGATCGGTCAGTTATTATCTGGTCGGGCTGCTTCTGAATTTTGATTTCGGGATGCGTAATTCTTTGGGATTCTTGCTGATGCTGTTTGTCAGCAATGTGCTTTCGGTGTCCATTTACGTATTTTTTGCGGCTTTTTTGAAAAAAGAAGATGCGCTCGGATTTGTGGGAACATTTATCCTGATGCCGATGTCTTTGTTTTCCGGTGTATTGTTCCCATTTCGGTATATGCCGCAGACGATGCAGAAGATCGGTTCCTGTTTTCCGCAGAGATGGATCGCATACGGGATTGAAAAAATGCAGCAGAGCGGAGCGATAAGCAGTTGTTTCAAAGAGGCAATCATGGTACTGGCTTTATCAGTGGCACTGTTTGTGATCGGTATGAGCTATGAAACAAAAACAAATATAAACAAGTCAAGAAGGAGAGCATAAGAAAATGAGTGGTAAGAGTAAGAAGAACAAAAAGACGATCGGATTAAAGGAAGTGATCCTGGTAACGCTGTTTTCCGTACTGACATTTGTGGTCAGTATGATCACGGCTATTCCTTTTGCCGGATCGGTAATGCTGCAACTATATGTCGGATATGCATTGATGGCGATTATTTCGGGACCAATCTATGTATTGATGATCAGCAAATCTTCCAAAACAGGAACACAGCTCTTGTTTATGGGGATCAAGGCACTGTATTTCTTCCTGATGGGGCAGGTGGTGACCGGCGTAATCTTTGCGGTGACAGCGTGTATCTGTGAAGCGCTGTGTGTAAACGGTGGATATCACAAAGCAGTTCCGGCCGGAGCTGCGTATGCATTACATACAACCATCTATGGACTGGGCAGTTTCTTCCCGGTGATACTTCTCGGGGATACCTATGCACAGAGCCTGATCGATAAAGGATATGCGGAGGAAACGGTGAATACTATGGTAAGTACTTATCGGAATCCGGTGATCGTAGTTACCGTTATCCTTATGCTGATCGTTACATCGGTGATCGGTATGGTGATCGGATCGAAACTGATGAAGAAACAGTTCGCGCCGGCCGGGATTGCAGAAGAGGTATAATGAAAAATCTGGATATACGGGTGCGATTAGCGGCGATGCTGCTGGTCGCACTCGCAGTTTTATTTATTAAATCAGAAATAACAGTTTATATGATGCTGATGTATGCGGTCCTTTGGACAGGACTGATCGTGGGCGGCAAAAAGATAGTTCTCCAGATCGCATTGTTTGCAGGACTGGAAGCATTACTGTTTTTGCTTAAGGATGCAGAGCATATCGGTAATCTGCCTCTGTTGATCGTTTATATCCGCAGACTCGTGATCGCTGTCATAATGGCATATCCGGTAGCCAATGCGCCCACCGGAAAACTGATCGCCTCTCTGGACCGGTTAAAAATATCACGAGCTGCTACCATATCGCTGGCGGTATTGTTTCGATTTATGCCTACAGTAACAATGGAATATGTGGCGATCCGTCAGGCACAGAGATACCGGGAGATCGGAACATCTGTAAAAGATGTTTTTTTGAAGTTGCCGCAACTGTTTGAATATACGATTGTTCCGCTTCTGATCCGGACGACAAAAATTGCGGATGAACTTACGGCGTCGGCAGAGGTGCGGGGAATGAAGCTGGATGGTGAATACAATCCCTACTATGAAGTGAAGATGAGAAGCTTTGACTGGTTTGCATTTCTGCTTGCGATGGTTATTACGGGAGGAATCTGTTATATGGATCATAGGATCCGGATGAGTGCTTGAATATGATAGAACTGAAAAATGTCAGCTTTCAATACGGGAGCGGAAAAAAGAAAGAGTATGATCTGAAAGATATTTCCATGCTGATCGCAGATGGAGAATGTGTGATCCTTACAGGAGAGAGCGGCTGCGGGAAGACAACGCTGACCAGGATATTAAACGGACTATGTCCGAATTTTTATGAGGGGCAGTTGCAGGGAAGTTATACTTTGAACGGTGAACAGGTATTTGCTTCGAAGAAAGGACAGACGGCAGATCCGGAAGAAGATTATGAGAAGTCCGTAGATGAGATCGGTATGGTGGTCGGAAATGTCTTTCAGGATCCCAGAAGTCAGTTTTTTGCAATCAATACAACGGATGAGATTGTACTGGCTATGGAGAACCGTGGGTTTGCACGGGAGCGTATGAAGGAACAACTCGGAAAAGTAGATGCATTGATGGGGATCGAGGCACTTTTGGACCGAAATTTGTTCAAACTGTCCAGCGGAGAAAAACAAAAGGTAGCGATCGCATCTGCGTTGTCTGTGGAGCCGCAGGTGATCCTGCTGGACGAACCTTCGGCAAATCTGGATCCGGAAGGGATGAAGCGGCTTGGAAAACTATTGGGAAAACTGAAAGAAAAAGGATATACCATCATTATTTCGGAACACAGGCTTGGATATCTGAAAGATGTGGCAGACCGGATGATCGTGATGCGGGACGGGATGATCAAAAGTGAGTATCGACGTGGGATCTTTTATGAACTTAGCGATGAGAAAATGACCGGAATGGGACTTCGTGTCCTGTCAGAAATCCCGGGATTTGAACCGACAGGAAGAAAAAAGGGAGATACACCGATACTGCGTGTGGAGAAGATCTGCCTGAAACGGGGAAAGAGAAAATTGTTTGACAATCTGTCCGCGGAGTTTTACCGCGGACAGATCACTGCGATCACCGGCGTAAACGGAGTAGGAAAAACGACCTTTTGCAAGATCATTAGCGGAGAGATAAAGCAGCAGAAGGGATCCGTTTTTATTTATGGCGAGAATACGCCGGCAAAAAAACGTATCCGCGATTGTTTTTTCGTCGGACAGGATGCAGATTATCAGATCTTTACGCCGACGGTTTTAGCGGAAGTAACACTAAATACGGAATATTCGGCAGATAATGAAGAAGTGATCCGTATGTTGAAGGAGTTTGATCTGTGGCAGTTTCGGAACCGGCATCCGGCATCCTTATCCGGAGGGCAGAAACAGCGGGTCATCCTGGCAGCTGCATTGCTGAGAAATCGCCCGATCCTGATCCTGGATGAACCAACCAGCGGATTGGACGGGCGGCATATGCGGATCATAGCGGAATACTTAAGAAGAGCTGCAGAAAAAGGCACATGCATTCTGGTGATCACACATGATAGGGAGTTTATCAATATTGCTGCAGATGAGGTACTGGAGATTCATTGATTTTCTGTGAGAAAATGAAATTTGGTATGGATTTTCCTTGAAAATAGTGGTAACATATATAGTTAGCATGAGCTAACTGCAATAAAACAACTCTGTAACCAAGGAAGCGAGATATCATGAAACTGAAGAATTTCGTAAAAGATGGCCAGAAACTCCCCTTATTTGGGGTGGGACCATACATTGTATATGGAATGGTGATGGTAAATGTGATCGGAATTGTTTTGCTTTGTTATGTTTTCAAAATTGGATTATTGGAGGCACCGTGGATATTAATATTTCGGGTGGTTGCGGTTCTTCTGATGATCCTTGGCGGGGGGCTATGGTATAAAGGGGCACTAGGATCGGACATGGATGCCTCCATAAGTGAGAACCGACTTCAGACGAAGGGGATATATTCATGGGTAAGAAATCCCATGTACAGCGGAATTTGGATAGCGCTAACCGGTATCACATTTATGTGGCATAATATATGGACATTGATTCTCCCGCTGATTGACTGGGGGATTATGACAATAGCGCTGATCAATACAGAAGAAAAGTGGCTGCTTGGACTATATGGAAAAGAATACGAAGAATATAAAAAACATGTGAATCGCTGCATTCCCTGGTTCCCGAGGAAAAAAACATGATTGTAAAGGATGTAGTTTGGATATGACGGACATTCTGTTTGAATATGATCATATATTGATACGGTCGGAATATCGGACACCGGATATTCATAAACACCTTGCTGCCCATATCGTATTCGGGATAAACGATGAACTTACCTGTATCGTAGGCGCAGATACATTCAAATGCAGGGGAGCATTTATCGCTTCGGATGTGGAGCATACGATATACGCGGAAACCGGTGATATGCTGCTCTTTCTGCTTGATACGACAAGCGAATGCTCATGTACGGTAAGGAAGCAAGCAACCGAAAACAAGAGATAGACCGCCAGCACTACACTATTCCGAACCAAAGACCAAAAGATAAGCATTGTGGGAAAATCTAAACTTTTGGATTTTCCTACAATGCCGACTACGGCGGAATCCCTCCCACTCCTTATATCTTTCTTTCCGTATACATTGAATTTGTATTTAGTAAATGCTATAATGTCCCTATTCAAATTATAAATGTGTTGAATTAGTTACATGTACATATTTTTTGTGCCGGAGGAAGTGAAATGAAACAAAAAATTTATCTCATTACAGGCTTAATGGCTTCTGGAAAATCTACAGTTTCCGATTTACTGGCAAAATCAATAGAAAAATGCGTCCATCTTCGTGGTGATGTGTTCCGAAAAATGATTATTTCAGGCAGAGAAAATATGTCAGCTACCCCATCAGCGGAAGCAGTCCGCCAGCTGTACCTTCGATACAAATTGACTGCTGATGCGGCAAGGTCATACTTTGACAACGGCTTTTCTGTAGTGATCCAAGATAACTACTACGGTGATGAATTAAACCGAATGATAAATTATCTGCATAAATACCCTGTTGAGGTTGTCGTTCTTTGTCCAGATGTGGAAACAATAAAAGAAAGGGAACGATACAGGGAGAAAACAGGCTATTCCGGCTTTACGGTTGAAACCTTATACGATACATTTATGCAGACAACACCACGGATCGGCTTTTGGCTGGACAATTCCAATCAAACACCACAGCAGACAGCAGAAACCATTCTGAACACCAGGAAGCCGGTATGATTGTTACATATAAGGGGAAGAAAAATTTCTTTTAGGTACTTGCTTTCCTAAAACTGATGTGATA
>JAFWRC010000092.1 GCA_017508825.1 Lachnospiraceae bacterium | reverse complement strand
TGGATCCAAGTGCAGCGGAGTTGTCCTACCATACGATGAAAGGGTGAGAGAATGAGACTGAAGAAGGAATTTATCACGCATGAAACCGGCAGCGAGTCTATGCTGATCCCGGCAGGCGGAGCGGGTTTCTCCGGGCTGGTAAAGGGGAATAAGACGCTGGGGGCAATCCTTGCACTTTTGCGGGAAGATACCACGGAGGAGCAGATCATTTCTGCGATGAAGCAGCGTTTTGATGCGCCGGAAGAAAAGATTGCCGATGATGTGAAAAAAGTAATAGCGGAATTAAGGAAGATCGGTGCACTTGATGAGTGAACGGATGTCGTATGAGGAATACTTGGAACAGAACGGGAGCCTGACTTACACAAATAAGGGAGTAAGCATGCTCCCTTTATTACGTCAGGGACGGGATCTTTTTACCGTCCGTAAAAAAGGAAAGGAACGATGTAAGGTGGGAGATGTGGTACTCTATCGCCGGCAGCCGGACCAGTATGTACTCCACCGGATCATCAAAGTGCGGCCGAGGGAGTATGTCATACGGGGAGATAATTGTATCGGCAGGGAGTATGGTGTGACGGATGAGGATATCCTGGGGGTGATGACCGGCTTTGTACGCGGCGGAAAGAAATATACCGTGGATCATCCCGCGTACCGGCTCTATTCCTTTGTGTGGATGCATACTGCACAACTGAGGATATTGGTAAAGAAGTTTATCTTACGGGTAAAGAAAAAAGCATCGGTCAGACGTCGGACAGAGGAAACACAAAAGAGCCGGGAAGGCATCGCAAGTAGGGATAAGACGATGACGAAAGAAGAATACAGGAACGTGATGGAAGATGTGATCCGGCTGGCTGTCTGCGCAGTAAACGGAGCGATACCGGATGCGGAGCGTATCAGACGGATAGATTTGAAACGTCTCTATCATGCGGCAGAACAACATCTGCTGACGGCAATCGTTGCTTATGCGCTGGAGAGTGCAGGGATACACGATAAGGCATTTATCCAGGCAAAGGCAAAAGCGATCCGCAAACTGGCTCTGATGGATGCAGAGATGTCGGTTTTGAGTGATAGGCTGGAGCACGCCGGGATCTGGTATATGCCGCTGAAGGGAACGGTGCTGAAAGACTTTTATCCTGCGTATGGTCTTCGGGAGATGGCAGATCACGATATCCTCATTGATGCAGATCGTGCGGAAGATGTGAAATCGATCATGGAAGAGATGGGATTCCGGTCAGAACATTTCGGCGCCGGGAATCATGATTGTTATTACAAAGAGCCGGTCTGTAATTTTGAGATGCACCGGGCGTTATTTGGCAAGGGCAATCCTGATGCGATGCAGGCGTATTACGAGAACGTGAAGGCGCGGCTTCTGAAGGATGAGGGCAGGCAGCACGGATATCATTTTTCGCCGGAAGACTTTTATGTATATATGATCGCACACGAGTATAAACATTATTCTGCCGGCGGCACCGGATTGCGTTCGCTTCTGGATACTTATGTGTATTTACAAAAGAATAGACTGAATATGGAGTATGTATCTGCCGAGACGGAAAAACTGGGGATCCGGGAATTTGAAGAGACCAACCGTACGCTGTCGCTTAAGTTGTTTGCCAGGGAGACTTTGGAGGAACAGCAGAAAATGCAACTAACGGCAGAGGAGACAGAACTGTTTGAAAATATCCTCTATAGCGGAACCTATGGAACACAGGAGAATGCGGTCCGCAACCGGATGAAAAAGGTGACGGGAGAGCAGGGAAAAGTGACCGGAAGAATGAGGCTCAGATATTATCTCAGCCGGCTGTTCCCAAAGCAGGAACTGTTGTATCCGTGGTATCCGCCGGCAAAGTACAAGGTGCTGATCCCATTTGTGTGGGTATACCGGATCCTGGTGATAGCTGTAGTCCGGAGAAAGAGAGTACTTGGGGAAATTCGGACCGTGGAGAAGCAGGACAAGATATGATTATTCGTAAGGAATGATGAATAAAATGAGCATTTCAACAACTGATTGCCATTTTATGTTATACGGTGTTATCAGGTGTTCCGACCATTATATTTACGCTTATGAGCATCGGCTGCTCACATGAAATAATTACCATAGAATTGCCGGAATGAGCGAATATCAGCCAGTTGAAAAAAACTGGTAGGAAAAACATTGCGGATAAATTTTCGTGCGCTTGAAAGTGCTCTTATAGATCAGCCCAAAGTTCCAAAGAGCCAAAGTGCCAAGGAGAATGGCACTTTGGATGACACTTTGGCACTTAGAATAATTGAAATAATAAGAAGTACCCCTAATATTACACTTGACCAATTATCAGCTGAGGCTGGAATTGCCAGACGAACTTTGGCGAGATATATGAGTGTTCTTAAAGAATCCGGGCGTATAGAACGCCTTGGTGGAAAGAGATTCGGATATTGGGTAGTAAAATGATTCTAAGGAGATAGTGATGACGGATTTTTCAACGATCACAGCCTGCGGAGAATGCTGCGTGGGCTGTTCAAAAAAGATAGCAGGTGATTGTCCTGGTTGCATAGAGGCTGATGGACGTGTCCCGGAATGGGAAGGATCAGGAAGATGTAAGATACACGCTTGTTGCAAGGAGCATAATGCATGTTTTTGTGGTATATGCAGTGAGTTCCCTTGTGAGAAGCTTCCGCAGATGATCTCCTGGAATCCTGATATTGTTCAACATCTTTCGAGCTTAAGGGATGAATACATAAAGCAAGGTTTGGAAAATAAGTGATTATGGAATATGTTGTTGTAGATATGAGGGCGCTATCGATAGAAGATAGCGCCTTTTGGGGCTTGTGACAATCTCTATATGCTAACTATTATGAAATAGTATCAAATATGCTCAGGTCGTCATCTGATGCGTTTAGGTCGGTAAGGAATTTGTCTTGGAGTTCTTCGGCTTTTGTTTTCGTTTCAAGCCATTGTTTATACTCCATACAAACCTTTAGTTTATGCTCTTCTTGGCTTTTGGCGGCACGCTTTTCAGCGGATGAGACAGCAGATAAGGATTTTCCGGTATGCTTAGCAGCGAGACATTTCCCAGGATGCATAACCTGGTCGATATAAGCCTGGCTGCGAACCCGTGCAACTCCTTCGGAAGAACATGATATACTTGCGCAGGCGCTGCCATGATAGGGGATACCCTCAGAACCCGGCATTTGTCCTACACCATCGATGGAACGATTGGCTTCTGCTAACGAGAAGATGCTGCCGGCTATGCTGTTAGTCACATTTTTACCACTTGTGTATTTCAGCGTATAACCATTCTTGCCCTGCAATTCGCTATCCATGAGTCCGAATACTCTTGCACGATATGCAGGATCGGAAGCCATTTTGTTTAGCTGGCTATCGTCGATATAAAGATAATACTTACCTTTTATCGGATCCTTGGGTTCGCGGTTTGTAAAAGTATATTCGGGCATATACTTTTTGATTTCATCTTTCAGTTCCTCTACACGGATGGGACCATCGGTACCGTTCTTAGCAAAGTCGGAGCGATAGTAGTTCGTGGCTTTACGCTTATATTCTTTAAAGCCTTCCCCCATATCTTCAAGATAGTTATATGCTTTCTTCGGATCCCATATGGGACGGGGAACATCAGCTGTGTTAGATTGCTGTGTGTAAGAGGCGCTGATCCGGATGTTAAATTCGCTCTGTATCATTGTGCTCATAGGCTTACCTTCCTTTCAGTATTGAGAAGTATGTGTACTGAAAAATTCTTCGGAAGATTACAGCTGATCATAAGCGGGATGTAGTGAAAGACCGATTAAATGATGCGAAATGAGATCATAGCAGGCGATATTTTATACATTTACATCAACGGAAAGGCCGGAGAAGCACTCCGCCGCCATTTGTTCGGAGGCGAGCGCGGAATATGTCATATCTGTCAGATCATTAGATGATCCGATCTTTGACATGCCGGGAGTTCCCTTTTCTCGCTCGTATTTTTCAAACATGGCTTTAAGATATTTCATATCGGCTTTCGTAATCTCCATCATCTCACGGG
>JAFWRC010000091.1 GCA_017508825.1 Lachnospiraceae bacterium | reverse complement strand
TCGGTCTTCTTGCCACAGTGCGGGCACTCTTTCACTTCCCCTGCGATATAGCCGTGATCCTTGCAGATCGAATAGGTCGGAGACAGTGTGTAGTACGGCAGCTTGTAGTTCTCCGCGATCGTACGTACCAGCTTCGCTGCGGCTTTCCAATCCGGCAGTTTCTCGCCTAAGAATGCGTGGAATACGGTACCGGAAGTATACAATGTCTGCAGCTCATCCTGAATATCCAGTGCATCGAAGATATCTGCAGTAAAGTCTACCGGCAGGTGGGAGGAATTCATGTAATACGGGATATCTCCTTCGTGACCTGCGGTCTTGATGCCCGGCCATTTTGCCTTGTCGTGCTTTGCCAGACGGAAGGATGTGCTCTCTGCCGGCGTTGCTTCCAGGTTGTACAGATCACCGTACATCTCCTGGTAATCGGACAGTCTTTCTCTCATATGATTCAGCACTTCTTTGGTGAATGCCTGGGTCTTCTCGCTCGTCATATCCGCGCGCAGCCAGTTTGCATTCAGTCCCACTTCGTTCATACCCACCAGACCAATGGTGGAGAAGTGATTCTCAAAGGTGCCCAGGTATCTTTTGGTATACGGATACAGCCCTTCGTTCATCAGTTTGGTGATGACGCCACGCTTTACCTTCAGGCTGCGTGCAGCGATATCCATCATACGGTTTAAGCGTTTGTAGAACTCATCTTTATTTGCAGACAGATATGCGATCCTCGGCATATTGATGGTAACTACGCCTACGGAACCGGTGCTCTCGCCGGAACCGAAGAAACCGCCGGTCTTCTTGCGCAGCTCACGCAGATCCAGACGCAGTCTGCAGCACATGGAACGTACATCGCTCGGCTCCATATCGGAATTGATGTAGTTCGAGAAATACGGTGTACCGTACTTGGAAGTCATCTCAAACAGCAGACGGTTGTTCTCGGTATCGGACCAGTCAAAATCTCTCGTGATGGAGTAAGTCGGGATCGGATACTGGAAACCACGGCCATTGGCATCGCCTTCGATCATTACTTCGATGAATGCCTTGTTGACCATATCCATCTCTGCCTTGCAGTCTTTGTACTTGAAATCCATCTCCTTGCCGCCGACGATCGCCGGAAGTTCTGCTAAGTCCTGCGGTACCGTCCAATCCAGTGTGATATTGGAGAACGGTGCCTGTGTGCCCCAGCGGGACGGAGTATTTACGCCATAGATGAAAGTCTCGATGCATTTCTTGACTTCTCTGTAGCTTAAGTTATCGATCTTTACAAACGGTGCTAAATAAGTATCAAAAGAGGAAAATGCCTGTGCGCCGGCCCATTCGTTCTGCATAATACCCAGGAAGTTGACCATCTGGTTGCAGAGCACGGAAAGATGTGCTGCCGGAGCGGAAGTGATCTTGCCGGTGATGCCGCCCAGGCCCTCGGTGATCAGCTGCTTTAAGGACCAGCCTGCACAGTAGCCGGTAGGCATGGACAGATCGTGGATGTGAATATCTGCGTTTCTGTGTGCCTCGGCGATCTCTTCATCATAGATCTCGGAAAGCCAGTAGTTTGCGGTAACGGCACCGGAGTTGGAAAGGATCAGACCACCTACAGAATAGGTCACGGTGGAGTTTTCCTTTACACGCCAGTCTTCTACTTTTACATAGCTGTTCACAACGTCCTTGTAATCCAGAATGGTAGACTTCATCGTACGCATCTTTTCACGCTGCTTACGATACAGGATATACGCCTTTGCCACCTCGGTGTAGCCTGCGGTCTCCAGCACCTTCTCTACGCTGTCCTGGATCTCTTCCACATGCACTTCACCATTTTTGATCTTCGGCTGAAAATCCGCTGTTACACGAAGCGCGAGCATATCGATGATGTCGTTGTTGTACTGCATATCCACTGCAGAAAACGCCTTCATGATCGCATCGCTGATCTTGGTTAAGATAAACTCCGTCGCTTTTCCGTCCCTCTTGATCACACTGAACATTTCTTTCTCCCTCTTCTGTTTACGCCTGATACTGTTTTCTTCTCTCTTAAACTAAGTTATGTAAACTAACTTTTTGTGACACAGATCACTTGCCCTGAAAAACTCACTTTTTTCCTTTTCGGTTGCGTTAATGCGTTTTTATCGGGTTCTGAATCCGTTCTGAACCCGCTTTTGATGCCTGCTGCAACGATCGTGCTGAGAAAAAGCTTCGGAAAAGATCGTTTACATAAGTGGCTAATTGACCGTGCACGATTATCATAACAAAGGGGGAAATAAAAGTCAAGTGACAAACACAAGATTTATGTGAACCCATTTTTGAGAACTACCATATATTGTGGGGTTTTATCCGAAATCAGGTCATGAAATTCTACACTTCTGACAAATTTATGTTTACCGTGTTGTCAAAAATGCATATTCTTTTTGCAAAATCTCATCCGAACCGTAGGTATCCATATACTCTTTGAGCAGATCTGCCGCCGTCCGGTAATCATGCATATACTCATAGCAGGCGATCTCGTTCTTTTTGAGCGTCTGCATACAGGTATTGTTTTCCCGGATCTCCTTGCCCTTCTGGAACGCCAGAAGCGCCTGCTCATAATCGCCCTGCTCTACATAGCACAAGCCCAGCTGGTTACAGATCTCGGCATCCTGGTGCTCATCCGCATAACCGCCGTACACCACGGCAGCGTAGTCATACTGCCCCTGGCGCTTATAACACTCTCCGAGAAGCGAGATCAGCTCCGCTCCGGCTTTGTTTTCCTGTCTGGCCCGCTCCAGATAATTGCACGCCTGCACATACTGCCCCTGATAATAACTGATCCGGCCCTTGTCATAATCAGAGATCTCCTTAGAATCCACACTCATTACATAATCCAGATATGGTTGTGCCTGAACCGCATAATCATGCTGCACCATATGATCATAGATATCGATATACATGCCGTAATCTTTCTTATTGATCTCGACTGCCTGATCAAAGTCTGCCACAGCCCCGTCCACATCCTTCAGGCACAGCTTCATATTTCCACGCAAAAAATATGCCCGTGTCTCCTTCGGCATCAGACCGATGATCGCATCGTAGCACGAAATGGCAGCATCATACTCTCCTAACTTGTAGTAGCAGATCGCCATATAATAATTGATATCGTATTCCAGCTCCGTCGGCCGGATCCCGGCTTCTCCCAGCGCCCTGGTAAAACTTCCCAACGCACGCGCGTAATCCTTCTGCCCCATATAAGCCAGTCCCATCGCGCGATACACCTGTTCTTCATCCTCGCCGGCCACCAGTGCCTGAGACAACGCTTCCTGTGCCGCACGGTAATCCTGCTGCGTCACGGCATTCAGCCCCTTCTCCAGATACGTGGTCTTCTTCTGTCCGCATCCGCCCAGCCCCAAAACCATAGCCGCCATACATACTGCAATTTTTAATCGATTCGATGTTGTCTTTCTCATAGCAACCATTCTACTATAATTACTCTTTTTTTTCCATACATTTATGTCACCTTTGCAAATTTCGGTTTATCGAAATGTAGCGGTCGGTGAGCCATGGGGACGGTTCTTGTGGCAACAAGATCGAAGATCTTTAGCCACAAGAACCGTCCCCGTGGCTCGCCGAGATGTATCGACAACCATCACATCGCAAGGGCTCCCCCCTCGCGAATATCCTAAGGCATCCTCCCGCAAGCGGGCCCCTCCTTAGGATGAACAACCGGAAGTTGTAGTGTAACGCCCATTGCTGTGGTATACTATACAGCATGAAAACACCTGACAGGATATTACGAAGCAGAAGAAAAACGATCAGTCTGGAGATCACCGGAGACGGAGAATTTCTGGTACGCGCACCCTTGCGTGCCCCGGAAGAGGAAATCCTGCGCTTCGTTGCCGACAAACAGGACTGGATCGAGAAGAAACTGGCACTGACCAGCCGCAGTCTCAGCCGTGCACATGAGATCACTGCCATCGCCGGCAGCCGGATTCCGTTTCTGGGACAACTGATCCGGGTGGAGATGCATGACCGGAAGGCGATGCAGTTGACCGAAGTGGCTCAGCTGCAGGAACATGCTATGAGCCTGCTCGGTGGTTTTGAAGAGAATGATCACTCCGTGTTGCTGCTGCCATCCGTAAAGATGCGCACTTCCGGCATACAGTTTGTAGAAGAGCAGATACCGGAAAATGTACTGCTCCTGCAGAATCAAAACCTGCTTGTGCAGTGGTATAAAAAACAGGCCTCCGCGATCCTGAAGGCCCGTACGGAATATTATGCGGCGCAAATGGGGCTCACAGTGGATCATGTGCGCATCTCTTCAGCCCGCACCAACTGGGGCTCCTGCAACGCCAATCACGGGATCAACTACACCTGGCTGCTCATCACTCT
>JAFWRC010000090.1 GCA_017508825.1 Lachnospiraceae bacterium | reverse complement strand
CAAATTTTGAAAACTCATACTCTTCCGATCCGTATACGATCGTCTTTACCTGCGTACAGCCAATGAAGACACCGCTCTTTAATACCGTATCTTTCGTGATCTCTATCGTTTCCAGCGATGCGCAATCCGCAAATGCATGAAAGGCGCACTTCGTCCGATCCAGTTTTACATTCTTCAGAGAGTCGCATCGTTCAAAAGCACGTTCTCCGATACTTCTGATCCCGTTGAAATCAAAACGATCCAGATTGGTGCATTCATCAAAGCATCTTTCTTCCATGCGGGTAATCTCCCGCGCATCAAATATTCGCAGCCTATGGCATCCTGCGAAGCACTCTGCAGGCAGACAGAATACACCGGATATATGCACCTCCGTAAGATTTCCGCAATAGGAAAAACATGCCTTTCCGATCTCTCTTACATGCAACGTGATCTTTTTTAATATCGGACAAGCAGCAAATGCATCCGTTTCGATCACGCAGTCCGGCGCATCGATCTCAACCTCTTCCAGATCCGGGCAGGATGCATACGCATACCTTCCGATCCTTGTGATACCTTTCAGTACAAGATTTTTGATCCCTTCTTTTTTCAGAAAGGAATATGCCGCGACTTCAGCGTCTGCATTTTTTCCTCTTCCGCAATTCTCATCCGCGATGTCTTTTTTGTTTTTTCTTTGAAGCTCATCCGTCACTTTCCCAAAATGTTTCGCACGATAAAATGCATACGGATGGATCTCTGCACTCATCGGCCACGGATCAAATAATTTTAATGTCATACAGCGCCGAAAGGCATATTCTCCGATGTATTCCATAGACTGCGGAAGATTGCATTTCAACAGTTTCCTGCATTCCGCAAATGCTTCCCGTTCTATCCGTTTTAATTTATCAGGCAGCACGATCCCCTGCAGGGTAGCGCATCCGGAAAATGCCTGCTCCCGTATCTCCAAAAGGCTCTCCGGGCATGTTACGATCTTGATATTTTCATTTCCGAAAAAGCAGCGTTCCCCGATCACTTCCACTCCGTCCGGGATCGTGATCTGCTCTTCCTTTCCCATATAACGGATCATAATACTGCCGCTGATATAAAAGTCTGCATTCACCTGATCACGGATACGGCAGACCGTTTCATTCTCCGTTTCGGTATCCAGAAGATACGTCTTATCTTTAAGATGCACCTTTTTCAGATTACTGCATCCGCGAAATGCCTTATCGTCCAGCTTTATATCTTCCCTTGGTATCGTGATTTCTTCCAGACTGATGCAATTCAGAAAAGCATTGGCTCTGATCTCCTCTGCCGACTTCGGAAGGATAATATTCACAATACCCTTTTTATCAAAGAAACAGCTTTTTCCGATTGCCGTGATCCCCTCCGGAAGAAAGACTGTTTTTAAATTTATGCTGAACTTATTCAGCACACCGTCTTCGATCTCCATCGTATGAAATACACTTTTTGCGATGGATCTGATCACTGCAGGAAAGGAAGAATGCGAGTTCATCGCTTCGATCAGATTCGACAGTTCATATATTTTTCCGGATAAGCAGATCCTGCTAAGCTGTACACAGCCTTCAAATACTTCATCCGAAAAATTGGAATCATCCACGTTCTGTGCAAGATGTATCTCCTGAAGAGACAGGTTATGAGAAAAGACCGCTTTGCCCAAATGTTCCGGTCCCTCCATGACAACTTTCTTCAATCCGTCACAATAAAGAAATGCAAAAGCACCTGCCTTCGTCATCGATTTCGGAAATATCAGCTCTTCCACACAGTGGCATTTATGAAACGCATATTCTCCGATTTCCGCCAGTCCTTCCGGAAAAGTGATCTCTTTCATCTGACGGCATCCCTTAAATGCACGATCACCGATCTTTACCAGTGTCGACGGAAGACTTACTTTCAAGATCCAAGCCATCCCCTTAAAAGTATCATCTCCGATGGTATGAACGCCCTCCGGTACCTGTATCTCTGCATCGGTTCCGGTATATGCTTTTAATATTCCGTTTTCAATCTCAAATTGATCCTGCATCCGGCTTCTCCTGCTGTATCCCCGTCTCCCGGTGATCATCAAACATTTCTTCCAATAGCTTTCCCAATTCCGAAATGCTTCCGCATCGATACAGATCCATTTTGTACTGCTTCGTTCCGGGCATTTTTTTCATAAAATACGACGCAAGTTTTTTAATATATGTCAGCACATACAGTTCATCAAAACATTCCGTTGCGATCTCCAGCTGTTCTTTCAATAAACTGTATTTTGTATCCCGGATCTCTCTGCCGGTCAGTTCCGAAAACATAAGCGGATTTTCAAATCCGTATCTGGCCAGCATAACACCGTCTGCGCCGGTTCTTTCCATCATTTCAACTGCTTTTTCTTTCGAATCAATACCGCCGTTTGCAAACACCGGTATCCTTACAACATCCTTTGCAAGTTTTATATATTCATTCAATGGCTCTCCGTCATACATCATATCTCTTGTACGGCCGTGCACCGTGATCATATCCGCGCCGGATGCTTCACACATTCTTACAAACTCTTCGATCACGATCTTCTGCCGGTTCATTCCGATCCGGCATTTCACCGAAACCACTTTTCCGCTGCGTTTACAAGCTTCAATGATCTTCGCCGCTCTCGGAATATCTTCCAGCAGCGCGCTTCCTTCTCCTGCTTTTACCACATTCGGCACCGGGCATCCCATATTGATATCGATGATATCAAATTTTTCAAGCAGCTCACTCTTTGCTGCTCTCTCAAACACCGCAGGAACCGCGCCCAGAAGCTGCACACATTTTAATTCTTCCCGATCATCCGTATATAATAATTTTGATGTCGCCTTATCATTATACTTCAATGCATCCGCACTCACCATTTCCGTATAGGCACTGCCCGCTCCCAAGCGTTTTGCCATCAGCCGGAACGGAAAACAGGTATAGCCTGCCAGCGGTGCCATCAACACATTGGATGAAAAGCGGATCCTTCCGATCATGATCTCTGAACCTAATATCATACGTCAAACATTCCTTCTTTGATCATTTCCATATAGTCTTTGTATGAAATCTTTTCACCACCCATACTTTCTAAAAAGTCCGTATGAAACTGACAGTCGATCATATGAAATCCCTGTTCCTGTAATCTTTGTGCCAGCAGAACCAATGCAAGTTTGGATCCGTTCTCATGATCCGAATACATGCTTTCCCCGAAGAAATTCTTCCCGAGAACCACACCGTACAATCCGCCGGCGATCACACCGTCCACTTCCGATTCCACGGCCATCGCGCAGCCTTCCCTATGAAGCCTTGCATAAGCCACTTCCATATCGTCCGTGATCCATGTGCCTTCCTCATACTCCCGCTTCATCCGGCAGCGGTGCATCGTATCTGAAAAGTCCCTGTTGACCACGATATGAATTTCATGCTTCTTCATATATTTTTTCAGCGAATGAGATATATGTATCTTTTCCGGCCGAATGATGAATCGCTCTTTCGGGCACCACCACATGATCGGATCACCTTCATCGTACCAGGGAAAGATCCCGTTAGAATAAGCCAGGATCAGACGATCCACGCATAAATCCCCGCCCACTGCCAGCAGCCCATCCGGCTCTGCCAATGTCGGATTCGGAAAAACAATTTTATTTTCAGGCAATTGAAATACCGGCATGCATTTATCCCCATATATCCGTCTGCTTTTTATACAGATTCTTTTGCCAGTTCTTCCGCCAGTTCATATAATGTCCATCCCAGATTTGTCGGAGTAACAACTGCTTTTTTCTGTATACTTTTTAAACCGGTCTCCTTATAGGCATCCAAGAACTGATCCAGAGAAGGATCATCGATCCCATAAAATAACATGATCTCCGGAAGGACATACAACGGCGGTGCCTGGCGGTGACCGCCGCTGTTCTTCATCGGCATCCCGCAGATCATTACGACTGTCCGGTTGGTATCCGCCCCGGAAAGGTTCTTCATTTCAATATCCTGCGCGGAACAGATCTTTTCTATCGCTGTTTGTTTTTCCTTATCCGACGTATACAAATAGATTTTTTTCATTCTTCTTCCTCATTTACTGAAAACATCACTCAGAATCTATGGCTTCCGTAACTTTTTTGTATGGCATCAGCATACCTTTTGTCATATTGCTGCCGATCTTTTTCTTCAGCTTCTCGTTGTGCATCAGACTCCCTACCAGATACATCGCAACGATCACTCTTCATCCACTTCCCCCACTGCTATCCTGTATATCGTTTTATTCTTTTACGCAAAATGACTGCCTATGGTCAAAACCGTTTTTCCATATCAGCATAGATTCCGGATAGTCTCGCATTACTCAGATCCGTTTCATTCAGGATCGTATAGCGGTCTGCGCGGGTAGCGGCGGATGCCTGCCAGGCTTTTACAAAAATCTCTTCCGTAATGCCGTATGCTGACGGTTTTACGGGTATCCCGAATCGCCTGATGATACGCTCTACATTCCCGGTATCCTGTCCCTGAAAAATACATGCCGGATAGGAGCCCATCGCTGTCGCAATTCCGTGTGGTACATTCACCTGATCCGCAAAATCTTCCTCCAGTGCGTGGCAAAACAAATGCTCCGATCCGGAAGACGGCCGCGAGCTACCGGCGATCTCCATCGCCAGTCCGCCCATCACCAGCGCATAGGTCAGACGTTTGATAAAATCTGCATTCTTAAGTTCTGCGCCTTCCGCATGCAGCATGGAATCAAATGCCATAGCAGAGATCATATATGCAAAATCGTCCACAGATTCTCTGTCTTTCGACGCCGCCAGTTTCCAGTCAAACAGCGCCGTGCATTTGGATACAGTATCCCCGATGCCCGCCAGCAGCTGCCGGTCCGGCGCGCTCTTTACCACATTCACGTCGATCAGGATCGCATCCGGGATCGTACAGCGAAAACTCTTTCTTGCTCTGCCTTCGGTTCCGAGAACCGCCACCGGAGAAGCCAGCGAATCATTCGACAAAGTCGTCGGCAGACTGATGTATTTCGTCTTGGATACAAAGGCAGCAAACTTTGCCAGATCCAGTACCGTACCTCCGCCAAAACCGATCACTGTTTTGATATCATTCATCGTGATATACTTCGCCAGTGCAACTGCCGAATCATAATCCGCTTTTTGGATCAGATACAATTCACTTTTCGAAAAATCTTTTTGGATCTCATCCAGGATTCCCGCAAAAATACTCTTCAGATTTTCCTCTGTAACGACAACGGTTCTGCCGGATGAAATTTTAGGAAAGACATCCCCCAATGCTTTGGGAATATCTTCAAATACGCTCTCTTCCACGATCAGATGATACGGTAATCGAAATCGATTCATGTCTTTTCCTCCTTCATCAGAAACTCTTTACCTTTCTCCAAAAACATCACGAAATGCCATGATGTTTTTTCCGTTTTCATTTCCGTAAATTGCAAAACAGATCTCATCAAAGAAATATCCCAGTTTTTCATCGATGATCGCTTTCCGGAAGTATTCCGCCACCTGATCAGGTTTATTCCCGAACGCGCCGCATCCCCAGGCTCCGAGTACCGGATAACGGTAACCTCTCTCTGCCGCTGCTTTCAAGATGATCCGGATCCTGCGTTCAAAAGTTTCCCTGATCTTTTCCCCGGATGCAAGCATCGCGGCGCCATAGCGATTGGGCGCCGGCGCAGTGATCACCGCCGTCTTAAACGGCTGCTCCAGAAGATCCAGTTTTTCATCCCGGAAAACCAGCACCTCCGGAGAGATCAGCATATGATCCGATTCCACACTGCTTACATGCGTATTATTGTACTTATACATTTCCGATGCTTCCCTGGATGTGATCGACGCATACAGAGTACTGCATCTGCATAACGCTTCCTCCTGTGCTGTCGCTCCAAGCCGGAAACCGCCCCCCGGATTATGTGCATTTGCAAAGTTCATCACCAGTGCCTTATCATGATCACGCGCAGCTGCATAGGAGTCGCTGTTCTTGATCACGATGCGGCACATCGCTGCCCCTTCCGGGATTACAGTTTCTGTCTTCAATAAATCCTCGCCCATCTGCGGCGTGATCACTTCCGCTTCGTTGTACTTTCCCTCCGGAAATATAACGGTCTGACCATTCACCTCATACTTTGCTTCTTCGCAGATCCTGATCGTTTCATTTGCAACAGAGATTAGATTCATATCCGTTTCCTCCATTCAAAGCATTAAGGATTTCCGTATACCGCCTTTATATTCACACCATTCTCTTCCAGAAAACCGGTCACTGCATTCAAATGTTCCACCGGAAGTGCAACAATATTTCCTTGCCCTTTTTTCTTCGGGATAAAAAACATTCCATGCTCAACGATCCTGAGGCACTGCATATTCTCCCAGAAGAACCGGATCTCATAAGCGTTATCCAGGCGGTAACGGATTCCCTCTGTATCCAGATCCCACACAACATGCCTACCCGGTCTTTGAAGCTCTTTTAAGCCCCTCGCCGCCCAGATCACATATAAAAGGATCATAACCGTCATCACAAGCATTACGGCAAAACAGATCACAAAAAAGATCTCTT
>JAFWRC010000089.1 GCA_017508825.1 Lachnospiraceae bacterium | reverse complement strand
GGGAAGGCTAAGGTGCTTGATTATGCTTCCGATCTGGTAGACAGCGGTAAGTATGATGATTACAAGGAAGAAGGAAGAAAATCCGGCTGATTGCGCCGATTTTACATTGACAATATAACCGCCAGCTTTTATACTTTAGGCACATAGCCGTTTGCCGGCATTAAATTCACTGGCATGTGAGCCTGCTGTAGTGTGCATCTTTTTAAGCATAAGCTGTCTGTATGGCAGTCATTACAGTAGCAGTGCCAATTCAATGAGCAGAGGACGGAACGGGCATCCGTCGCCCTTGTTGGAGATGTGGGAGTGTCGCCCCACCTGCTTATCTTAAAGTAACCCCTTGGCGGTATTCCTCCCAATATCCGGGAACGGACGAAGCCAAGGGGCTTTTTGTATCTTGAGAATTATGTAAATATCGTTGACTGTTGTGGATAGTTATGTTATATTTTTCTTGACAGGACCCTCCACACCTCTCAGCGATGTGTCAAATGGAGGGACATTTTATGCCTAAAAAACTTAAAAAACCCACAACCTTCATAGATCAGGTTCACATTATGGAAGGCCGTGGCATCGTTGTTGATGATACTTCTGCCTGCGCTGATTTTCTTGCACATGTAAATTATTATAGATTATCCGGATACATTTATCCTTTTTTAGACCATAAGACCGATATGTGTCTTATTCCCATTGAATTCTCCCAGATTGAAAATATTTATAATTTCGATACTGAATTGCGTAATCTTATCGCTGGCACTATTGAAACCATAGAAATATATTGCCGTGTTCAGTTTGCTTATTTCAATGCGCATGCGTATGGTGCAAACGGCTATATGAACGCAAATTCATATCATCCAAATCATAACCATTCAAAATTTCTGATACACGTAAATAGATGTATTGCTGAAAACCAGAATTCTCCTGTTGTTAAGCATCATATGAATGTTTACGGCGGTCAGTTTCCTATCTGGGTAATCATTGATTATTTTTCACTTGGAATGTTATCCTATTTTTATTCTGATATGAGAAACCATGACAAGGCTACCTTAGCCCAAAACATGTACTCTACAAACTATCAGGCTCTATCCAGTTGGCTCCGTTGTTTGACTGACTTACGCAACCGCTGTGCTCATTATTCTCGTTTGTATGACTGGAATTTTTCGGCAGTTCCGCGTATTCCCCAAGGGAATAATTTCAAGGCCGATCGTTCTCTCTTTTCACAGCTATATATGTTGAAAATGATGTATCCATACCCTAATAAATGGAATGAAGACTTCGTTAAGCCTTTAACCAAACTTATAAAAAAATACGGAAAGAGCATCGATAAATCCCTTATCGGATTTCCTCGCACCTGGAAATCCCTGCTTATGTAAGGAAAGTGAGGTGATTTTATGGCAAAAGCAAAGAAACTTGCATCCGGTTCCTGGCGTGTCCAGGTATTCAGCCATTATGAGATTGTTGACGGGGTAAAGAAACCCCGATATCGCTCATTTACTGCCCCCACGCGGGCCGAAGCAGAAATGCAGGCTAGTTTATTCGCTAACGATAAAAAACGCTATTCTAGGGCAAATCTGACGGTCTCCGAGGCCGTGCAGAAATACATCCAGGCGAAAGAGTCCGTGCTCTCCCCTGCCACGATCAGAACCTATGAGCAAATCGCCAAAACGCACCTGACCACGATCGGCCCGGTGATGATCGACACTGTGACCAATGCAGATCTGCAGAACTGGATCAGCAAGCTCTCGGTCAATCTGTCACCCAAAACCGTGAAGAACGTCTATGCCCTTGTGACTTCTGCGATATCTCTCTACACAGAAAAGTCGTTCCGTGTCACTCTCCCTGCTCGCCAGCCCCAGCAGTACAACGTCCCCACGGATGCGGATGTCGCCCTGCTGATCAGTGAGGCCCGCCCCGATCTGAAGATAGCCATCACCCTGGCAGCCGCCGGAACCCTCCGCAGGGGAGAGATCTGTGCTCTCAAATACAAGGACATCCTGACCGACTTCAATGCAATATATGTGCATTCTGACATGGTACTCGATAAAAACAAGCAATGGATTCACAAGGATATGCCGAAGACATCTGATTCCGTCCGGCGCGTGGAACTACCCCCGCAGGTGATCCAGATGCTCGGCTCCGGTGATCCGGATGCCTATGTTGTGCCGTCCACCCCTGCTGCCATCTCGGATGCCTTCTCACGGCTCCGGAACCGTCTAGGGATGTCCTGCCGTTTTCACGACCTGCGGCACTATTCCGCTTCTATCTTGCACGCGATCGGCGTGCCTGATCAGTATATCATGGAGCGTGGCGGCTGGTCCACGGATGGCACACTAAAAGAGATCTACCGGAATACGCTATCTGACAAGTCCAAGCAGTTCAGTGCCCGCGCAAACGACTACTTCGCCCACAATATACTTGCGGGAAATGGTGATGCGTGATACTATAGCGGAGTGCCAAGCACTGCATTATATCACACGAAATATCACACGGATATTTCAAAGTGCCGATAAATAAAGGCTTCCGGGCATTTTGGTGTAAAGTTCAAGTCCCGCTGCCGGCATTTATCAAAGAATTGATGCAGCGTTAAGCTGCATTTTTATTTATACGCAGCTATAACGGCGCGTGAGTCAACACAGGATAAAGGGAGGAAACTATGGCTAAGGATCAGAACAAGAAAAAGGAGCTTTTAGAGGAAGAAGAGAATACCTCGAAAAAGGCTTCCGAAGAAAAAGATGCGGAAAATGCAGAGGAAATCGATGCATCTGAAATTTCCGAAGAGGAAACGGATGCGAAGGATTCTGACGAGAAAGATTCTGAAGATAAGGCTTCTGAAGAGACCGATGAGGAAGATTCTTCCGAAACGAAAAAGAAAAACATCACTCCGGAAGCAACGTTCGATTCTCCGAACGGAAAAAGCGTGCACCGTCCCATCGTATATCTGGAACTGGCGCTTGCGATCATCGCGCTCGTCTTTATCATCGTAGCGATTGTTAATTATCGGAAGTCTCATACGGAGCCGGCAGCTCCGGGAGTATCCGGTACGGATGCTGCTACGGTCACGACAGGGGTTCCGACCTCTGCTCTTCCCAACGGCGCACAGGCTCCAGAGATCGATAACTCCAAGGTTGCCGAAATGAAACCGGCCACACCGGATATTGCAGCTATGAACAAACTCACCGAGGCGGAATGCGAAGCAAATGTTGCCGACGGAACAATGATCCGTATGGATTGTGCTGACGGGACCTATGTTTATGTAAGTAATTTCAAAGATCAGGAATATCTGGCTTCACATCTCGTTGTCACCGAAGCGGATATTGACAAAATGATCAAGGAAGAGTTCCTGGATGTCGAAAAAGTTCCACTGCCGTGCGATCACGAGGTTGCGGAACTCGGCGATATCGCAAACATTGACTATGTAGGCAAAAAAGACGGCGTTGCTTTTGACGGCGGTACCGCAAACGGCTATGATCTGACGCTCGGTTCCGGTCAGTTCATTCCCGGTTTTGAAGACGGTGTGGTAGGTATGAAGATCGGTGAGACCAAAGACATCCCCCTCACCTTCCCGGAAAACTATCAGGCTGAGGAACTGGCCGGCAAGGAAGTCATCTTTACAGTAACGCTGAATGCCCTTAAATCCGAAGGTTATGCAACCGAACTGACCGATGACATTGCAAACTACCTGTCCGGTGGTATGTGCCCTACCGTCCAGGAGCTGAAAGACTACCTGAAGACCAACTGGCTTGTTGTGCAAAAGATGGAAAAATTCCTGATGGACGATCTTTATGTCGACGGTGTTTCAACTGCCAGTGTGGATGAATATTATGACCTGCAGGTACAGCAGATCATGGATATGGGCGAAACGTACGGAATGTCTATGGAAGACCTTTTATCCGCCCAGGGTTATACAATGGAAGATGCTCTCAACCAGATCATGTCCGAAGCTGCCAGCGCTGTCAGAGCCGATGTGCTGTATCGTGCCGTCTTAGAAAATGAACTGCAGCCGGTGACCGATGATGATATCACTACTCTCGCTACACAGAACGGCTACGGCGAGTCGGTAGATGAGTTTATCGAACAGAACGGCCGCGACGAGCTGATCCTGTATCTGCAGAGAGATAAGGCTACCGCATATCTGCAGGAACTGGCTGACAAAGCCTCCATGCTCTCATCAGATTCCGGTGAAGAGGTCGACGAGGTTTCAGACGTTTCGGAATCGGATAATGCTGCTGATAGTGAGACCGCTGAAGAGGCACCGGAAAAAGAATAATTACAGATGGATAATTAAGGAGAAAAATGATGAAAAAGAAACTGTTAACTATGCTTACGATCCTTGGCACTATGAGCGTTCTGGGTGGCTGCGGAGATAAACTGACACCGCCCCAGCCTATGGAACCGTCCGATAATGCAGGCGCTGCTGCTTCATCTGCCGATTCCGATTATGCATACATTACCGGAAACGGTAAAATGGTCATCGGCATCACCTACTATGAACCTATGAACTACAAAGCAGAAGACGGCAGCCTGACCGGTTTTGATACCGAATTTGCCGAGGCTGTCTGCGCAAAACTCGGCGTGACACCGGAGTTTCAGGAGATTGACTGGGATATGAAGGAGACTGAACTCAAATCCCGCAACATTGACTGCATCTGGAACGGTCTGACTGTTACGGAAGACCGTCGTGCCAATATGGACTTTTCCAAAACCTATCTGATCAACAAGCAGTGCATAGTGGTAAATAAGGATAATGCTTCCACCTACACCGACACTGCAAGTCTTTCCGGTGCTATGCTTTCCGCAGAAAGCGGCTCTGCAGGAGAGACAGCCATTACTTCGGACAGCAACCTGTCCCAGGCCAGCTACACCGCCTCCAATTCCCAGCAGGATGCACTGATCGCGTTGAATGCCGGCAATTACGATGCGATCGTAATTGATTACACAATGGCACTCTCTTCCGTTGGCTCCGGTGATTTTTCAGATCTTGTGATCGTAGACGGCATCGAACTGGCTAACGAAGAATATGCTATTGGTTTCCGTACCGGTTCCGATATGACCGCACACGTAGACGGTATTATTGACGAGCTGATCGCTGACGGCACTTTGGAAGGTATCGCTTCTCACTATGAAGGTTTGACCGATCTGTATAACGCAGCTGTTGCTAAATAATTTTCGGAGGGCTTATGAATCTGCTTTTATCCGCAGAAACCACCGGATGGGATACCTTCCTGTCCGTAACCCAAAAACTGGCAGGCGGGTTTGGAACCACACTTTTGCTGTTCTTCTTAACCCTTCTCTTTGCCATTCCTTTAGGCCTTTTATTTGCCTGCATCTCCCGCGCCCGCTTCAAGCCGGCGCGGTTTCTGATGCGGGCATTTATTTATGTGATCCGTGGCACCCCCCTGCTCCTGCAGCTGATGATCGTAGTCTATCTGCCAGGGATCGCTTTTAACGCCCCTCTGACTAAGTGGGAAATTTTTCATCAGAACGTACCACTCTCCTATTTCTGTGGTGCTCTGTTTGCTTTTGTGATCAATTACGCATGCTATTTTGCCGAAATCTTCCGCGGCGGCATTGAAAATATCCCGAAGGGCCAGTACGAAGCCTGTGAAGTACTCGGTATGACCAAGAGCCAGACCTTCTTCCGGGTGATCCTGCTTCAGGTGATCCGCAATATCGTGGCACCCATGAGCAATGAAGTGGTTACACTGGTCAAGGATACGGCGCTGGCGCGTACAGTCTCCGTCGTAGAGATCTTCTTTACCGCCAGTGAGATCCTGCGCCTGCAGTTTATTATCTGGCCGCTGTTTTATACCGGTGCATTTTATCTGCTTTTTTCCGCGCTGGTCACTCTGTTCTTCGGAATCGTTGAAAAGAAACTCTCTCGTTATTGGAAATGATTTATAGAAATAATTTGTGGAAAAGATTTTTGTAAATGGTTTTTCTTTTGAGGTAAGACTATGGATAAGGAATATAAAAATACAGAAAACGCTCTCCTGGAGGTCCTTGAACTGACCAAATCCTTCGGCGAGACACAGGTACTCAAGGGTATTTCCTTTTCCCTGAAGAAAGGAGAAGTTCTTGCGATCATCGGTTCTTCCGGAAGCGGTAAGACCACTCTTCTGCGTTGCCTGAATTTTCTGGAAACCGCAGATGGCGGCCGGATCCTGGTCGATGGTACGCCGGTATTTGATGCCGCGGATCCGTCCTTATTGCATCCGAAAAATATACGTAAAAACCGTCTGACCTTTGGTCTGGTATTTCAGAACTTCCAGCTGTTTCCGCAATACTCGGTATTGCAGAATCTTACGCTGGCAGCCATACTGTCCGCAAAACAGAATGATCCCGAATATAAAACCGATAAAAAGAAAGTTCTGGATGCGATTGACACCCGCGCTCTCGCATTGCTTGAACGCATCGGTCTGGCAGAGAAGAAAGACAACTACCCCTGCCAGCTCTCCGGCGGTCAGCAACAGCGTGTTGCCATTGCACGCGCTTTGATGCTCACCCCGGCAATTCTCTGCTTTGACGAGCCCACCAGCGCCTTAGATCCCGAGCTTACCAAAGAAGTACTGCGGGTGATACGGGATCTGAAAGAAAACGGACACACTATGGTCGTTGTTACCCACGAAATGGATTTTGCCAGGGATGTGGCTGACCAGGTGATCTTTATGGCCGACGGCGTAATTGAAGAAAGCGGTGCTCCGTCGGAGTTATTCACCTCCCCAAAGAGTCCGATTCTCAGGTCATTTCTCTCACAATAATTTATAACCCCTTGTTTTCCTGAAGCAGGATACAAGGGGTTATTTCATCAGTTCGCTTTAAATTCTACATACTCTGTTCGGATGTATGCAGTCTTTCCGTTATACAGTATCGTTGTCCATCCGTTCCAATCTTTCGCGATCACATCAAAACTTGTTCCCGGATATGCCTTGCCAAGCACATTTCCTTCCATATCTGCTGAACCACGGATATTTACGGAACTCATAACCATTACCTTACCGACTACCGTGTTCTGTTCTCCGGTCTCTGTCTGCGTGCCTACCGCTACCAGATACTCCGTTTTGATGTAGCCGGTCTTGCCATCATACAGCACCTTACTCCAGCCGTTCTGCATCTGCTCTAAGCAGGTCAGTTCCATACCGTTCTCGGCCTTGCCCATCTTGTCTGCATTTTCACTGTCCGACATACGCACATTTACCGTTGCCGTTGTACGTACCTGAAAGGAAGTATCTTCCGATGCTGCATTGCCAGAGACATTCTCTTCTGCCGTATTTCCGGATACATCTGCCGGCGTCTCCGCTACGGTCTGATCGGATACCGAAACACTGTCCTCCGGCTGGATCCCCGCTTCTGCCGCTGCCGCAAGGCGCACTCCCACACCATCCTTGATCAGCTGGTTGAGCACGGACATATACTCCGCAAAATCGGCATCCGTATCCATGATTTCCTGATACTCCGTCTGCACTTTCGTGATCAGATCATAAACATCTTCCTGCGAAGTCACGCCACGAATATAATCGACAATATTCTCATCAAATCCGCCGCTGTATATGTACAGGTGGTTCTCCTGGTCCGTACATACAACCAGTGTCACCAGCGCCGGTGCCGGTTTTTCCCAATCCTTCAGCTTAAGATCATAGGTCACATATACCATATAGGACGCTTCGTAAGGTCCCGGTTTGGTATAGCAGTGAATATTCTGATATGCTTCGATATATTCACATTTTGCTTCAAATTTCGCCTTTTCTACTGAATCCGTATAGCTGCGGATCGATAAAAAAGTATCCAGATCACCGCTTTCCATCGCATCAAAATACCGATTGATCAGATCATTGATCTCCGGTACGGCATCTTCTGCCAGGGGATCCGGCGGCAAAGGAATTGCATCGGTAACCACCGGCGTTTCCCCGGTGATCACATTGGCGGATACTACACCTGTTCCTGCCGGTGTTCCACGATTCAGCCTTCCTGCTATGATGATCACTGCAATACAGATGACAAGCGCAAATACCGTGAAAATACAGAAACTGCGATTCTTCCCGACCCAGGCCCTAAGATTGACCAGCATCTCCCCAATGAACGATCCCAGGGATTCATCATGATATGTTGCTGATGCTTCATCTGTTTCTTCCGTCTCTTCTTCTGCATTGCGCACAAGATCTTCCTCAACCAGTTTCCGCAGTTCTTCATCATTCAACACTTCGCCATCCGGAAGTGCTTCTTCAGAAATCGTCTCTTCTGAAAGCAATTCCTCAGTCGGCATCTGTGCTTTCTCAAAAAAAGCTTCTTCCGACACCGCTTTCTCCGAAAGATATTCCTCTGCCGGTATCTCTTGTTCGGGAACATATTCTTCCCCGGTAATCACGGCTTCCGTGTCCTGTTCCTCATCTGCTACCGTTTCTTCCGGCTTTTCTTCTGTCAAAAGCTCATCCTGTGCAACGGCATCGGCTGTCTGTATATCAGTTGTCTGGTTCGGCTGATTTTTCCGCCTCTTCCTTCCCATAATAACCTACCTTATTAACCTGCTTTAGCTTGTAAATAATAAATAAGCGTTCTGCTTACAGAACGCTCGCGTCGAGCGCAAAAATAAAAAATGCACCCGGCAGGAATCGAACCTGCATCAATGGCGTCGGAGGCCATCATTCTATCCGTTAGACTACGAGTGCATACTCGATTATATTAGCATAATGGACCTGTTTTGTCCAGTATTTTTTCCTTTCCATACTCCCGCAAAGCCGAAGACAGCTCTCCCGGTCCCGGGAGAGCTGCAATGTTCAGAGCTGTTACAATTTCAAAAGATCACTGCACCGCATATGCTTCACGCCGCAGGATGCAAAGCGTCTCTTTTTCCCTGTCATAATAGTATACGGAATCGGATAAGACTTCCTCCGCTTTCACCTCAGTTCTGTTGACTTCCTTTACCATATCCATGAGCGTTGCCGCATCCTCTACACCAAGATCCCGCAAAAGGATCAGCTCATGTACCGATGACGGCAATACAAAAAAGTTGCTTTCCAGCCTTTCCCCGATGCATTTTAAGAGTTCCGGGTATAGTATGCCGGCTGCTCCGTAGTAATGGCTCCGGTTGGTCAGAACATACATAGGTACCTGTTGATCTTCTCCTATGACCTGACTGATCAGCTCATCGATCGACAGCTTCTCCGGCCACTCCGGATCCCAGGGATTCTTCTTGCTCTGCAGTTCCGAAATACCACCGGCAAGAATCTGACGCATCATATCTTCCATATTGCAGATTTTAGGTGGTAATAGTTTTACGGTGTTGGATGCGGCAATCTCATACAGTTCTTCCGTCGTGATTCCCCAGTACTTCATATGTGTATTGCGGATCAGTATCGTCGCATATCCATCCGTCTGCTGTTCGTCCAGCAGGTAATAAAATACCACTGCCATATCCAGATAGGGCATATAAGGCACGTCCTCAAGGATCTCACCGTTTCTCTGCACATTTACCAGCTTATATACGATCCGCTCCCTTGCTTTCTTAAAATCCGTAAATAATGAAACATCAAAAGATTCATCCAGCCGGTTTTCATCCAAAACCGTTTCAATCTGTCTCATTATATCCGCAAACGTCTCTCCGTCTTCATATCTTTCCAGAAACTGCTCCAGATACACCGTAGGGGTAATATTGATCCCCGGCCGGAACACTGAGACACCATGCAATACGATGCCATTATTCTTCCGCACCTCACTGATGCGTACCTGCATTCCTTCTTCCGTATGCTCCGTTAATGCCGCCTTTACTTTTTCGCAAAATGCCTTCATATCCATTATAAAAATTTCCTCCATATAAAAAATTATCTTAAAGTTAAAAAGTGGTTGCTGATTTTCCCGACAGACGCAGAATGCCCGTCTCATTCAGATGCTGTGTGCAGAATGTTTTTACAGATATTGCATCGCAATTCTCTATAAAACAAAAAGACAATAGAAACCGTATCATACGGTTGCTATTGTCTTACAGATGTCCTAAAAACTCCCTGACTATGTCAGGCTTTCATACCATTATACGCGGCTCAGATACTCGCCTGTTCTGGTATCGATCTTGATCTTATCGCCTGTGCTTACAAACAGAGGTACAGAAACCTGTGCGCCTGTCTCTACAGTAGCCGGCTTGGAAGCACCGGTAGCGGTATCGCCCTTGAAGCCCGGCTCGGTATCGGTAATCTCCAACTCTACAAACAGAGGCGGTTCGATTGCGAACACGTTGCCGTTATGAGAGCAAACCTTAACCATTTCATTTTCCTTAACGAACTTCAGTGCATCACCAACGGTCTCAGTGTTAAGTGCGATCTGCTCATAGTTCTCGGTATCCATAAAGTTGAACAGATCACCGTCGGAATACAGATACTGCATTTCTTTTCTATCAATTCTCGCCTGCGGGCACTTCTCAGTCGGACGGAAGGTACGCTCTACCACACCGCCATTCTTGATATCCTTCAGCTTCGTTCTGACGAAAGCTGCGCCCTTACCCGGTTTTACATGCTGAAATTCTACGATCTGGTATACGCTGTTATCCAACTCAATCGTCATACCGTTTCTGAAATCACCTGCAGAAATCATGATACTACCCTCCTAGATTGTCTAACAAATTTCAAAATAACACTTGTATATCTTACAGGAAATGATTATAAAATGCAACTGTTTTTTCGTATTTTTTTCGAAACTGTTATCCTTATACAAATTCCGGTTTGTCGAAATGTAGCGGTCGGTGAGCCATGGGGACGGTTCTTGTGGCAACAAGAT
>JAFWRC010000088.1 GCA_017508825.1 Lachnospiraceae bacterium | reverse complement strand
TAGCACGCTTTTGGCGGGTTTTTCTGTTTTTTCGGGTAAAATTCCCATTTACATGTCAATGTAAGGGCTTACATGAATGTCCGGTGGCGGAGAACTAATAAATACAGGTGTTTCACGAGATGACAATTTGTTTCACATAAGATGGGAAAAGGGTAGCCGGATCCCAAATTTGACAAATGATTTTTTCTGTGCTATTATGCCTTGCAACTTAAATGTAACACTTTTGTAACATTTGCAATAACTACGTAATAAGTTTACATAAATTATTATCGGAAACCGTTACAATGTGATCATTGAGGGCGAAGGTATGAAGTCAGGTATCGCAGCAAAGTTAGCGGCAATTCCCGTTTTCTCCATACTGGTGTACGGAATGTCCATGCGGGGCAATGCGACTCAGGTCGTGGACCGTCTGGTATTGGAAGAAGCGGCGGCAGGCGCTGCGGAGTATGTAGAATTTAATATCGAGCCGACTCCGGAAGAAGTAGCGGAGATCATCGCGCAGAACAATGCCTGGAAGAATCCGGGGGCGATCGTGATGGCAGACGTGTATTCTTCCGTAAATGTCCGTAAGGAGCCGAATGAAGACGCGGAACTGGCAGGCAAGCTGTACAAGGACTGCGGCGGTTATATCCTGGAATACACCGACAGTTGGACCAAGATCGAGTCCGGCAAGCTGGTGGGATGGGTGCGCAATGATTACCTGATGTTCGGCGATGAGGCAAAGGCTACAGCGGAAGAAGTGGGTTCTTACAGGGCAACGGTAAATACTACCACACTTCGTGTACGGACGGAGCCTTCTACCGAGGCATCCTGCTCCGGTATGGTAGCCGAGGGAGATGTTTATGAAGTGGTTTCCCAGGAAGACGGCTGGGTAGCGATCGACTTCGAAGGAGACAACGGATATATCAATACGGAATACGCGGATATCTCATTCCATATCGACTATGGTGAGACGATGCAGGCGATCGAGGCCCGCGAGGCAGCAGAGAAGAAGGCCAGGGAAGAGGCGGCAGCCGCCCAGGCCAGAGCCGCAGCACAGGCAGCCAGACAACAGGCTGCAAGACAGACAACGACTACTTCGACCGCCAAGCAGGAAGAGTATTACGGTGTGTATGGAGCCGATGCTTCGGATGTGGTCCTGCTCGGGGCACTGATCCAGTGTGAAGCCGGCAACCAGCCGTACGAAGGCAAGGTGGCAGTCGGTGCGGTCGTAATGAACCGTGTACGCAGCGGGGCATATCCCAATACACTGTACGGTGTCATCTATGCATCGCATCAGTTTTCACCGGCAGGCTGCGGCGCACTTGACCGGCGTATCGCAAAGGGTGTCGACCAGTCCTGTCTGCAGGCGGCACAGGAAGCACTGAACGGTTATTCCAACGTGGGCAGCGCAACCCACTTCCGGAGAACGGGTGCACACGATGGTATCGTGATCGCGGGTCACGTTTTCTGGTAAATGCATAATATAGTAAAGATTTGAGCGGGAAGGTCTCTGACCTTCCCGTTTTTCCTGCCTTCTCCTGTGTTGCAATTACCCGATATTTGGAGTATAATGTGGCATATTGTTTTTCTATAGAAGTAATAGCAAAGGAGTGACGAGTTATGGATTTGAAGGGCAGAGATTTTTTGACGCTGAAGGATTTTACACCGGAGGAGATCCTCTATCTGGTGGAGCTGGCTGCTGACCTGAAGAAAAAGAAAAAGGCCGGCATCCCCGTAGATACCCTGCGTGGGAAGAACGTAGCGCTCATTTTTGAGAAGACCAGTACCCGTACCCGATGCTCCTTTGAAGTGGCGGCTCATGACCTGGGCATGGGCTGTACCTATCTGGATCCGAAGAGTTCCCAGATCGGCAAGAAAGAAAGCATTGCCGATACCGCAAGAGTGCTGTGTACGATGTTTGACGGCATTGAGTACCGCGGCTACGGTCAGGAGATCGTAGAGGAACTGGCAAAATATTCGTCCGTACCGGTATGGAACGGACTGACCAATGAATATCATCCGACGCAGATGCTGGCGGATCTTTTAACGATCCGTGAGCAGTTCGGTGATCATAAGGGACTGAAACTGGCATATCTCGGGGATTCCCGTTACAATACCGGCAACTCCCTGATGATCCTGTGCAGCAAGATGGGCATGGATTTTGCCGCAGGCGCACCGAAGAAGTACCAGCAGGATCCGGAACTGGTGAAGATCTGCGAAGGCTATGCAAAGGAGAGCGGTTCGAAGATCCTGATCACCGAAGATGCGGCAGAGGCCGTAGCGGATGCAGACATCGTCTATACCGATGTGTGGGTATCCATGGGCGAGCCGGACGAGATTTGGGAAGAGCGCATCCGCGAACTCTCTCCTTATAAAGTAACGAAGGAACTGATGGCAAAGGCAAAGAAGACGGCGATCTTCCTGCACTGCCTGCCGGCGTTCCATGACTTAAAGACGACTACCGGTAAGGAAAAGGGCGAGCAGTACGGCATCACCGAGATGGAAGTGACGGACGAAGTGTTTGAGAGCGCACAGTCCAAAGTGTTTGAGGAAGCAGAGAACCGTATGCATACCATCAAGGCCGTGATGGCGGCTACGCTCGGGTATTCTACCATATGAAAGCAGAGATCTTAAGGGCAATCCGCAACAGCCAGGAGCATATCTCCGGGCAGGAGCTGTGCGAGCGCTTCGGCGTGTCGCGTACAGCAGTCTGGAAAGTGATCAAGCAGCTGCAGGCGGAAGGCTATGATATCGAAGCCGTGACCAACAAGGGCTATAAACTGCTCAGTTACCCGGATCTGATCAGTGCATGTGAACTGATGAGCCGTGTGAATACGGAGTGGGCCGGACGGAAGGTGTACTTCCGCAGGGAACTGACTTCTACCAATGAGTATGCCAAAATCGTGGCGGAGGAAGGTGCCGTGCATGGCGCGCTGGTGGTGGCGGATAAGCAGAATGCAGGCAGGGGCCGCAGAGGCCGTGTCTGGGTATCCCCGGCAGGACAGAACATCTATATGTCCCTTTTGCTGCGCCCGGATTTTCCGTCTAACAATGCATCTATGCTGACGCTGCTGATGGCGGTGAGTGTGGCGGAGGTGTTGCACCATCTGCATCCGGAACTGCCGGTAGGGATCAAGTGGCCCAACGATGTGCTGATCGGCGATAAGAAGGTGTGCGGGATCCTGACCGAGATGGATGCGGAGCCGGATTACATCCACAACGTGATCGTGGGTGTGGGCATCAATGTGAACCAGACGGAGTTTGACGAAGAACTGCAGAAGACGGCCACGTCGCTGAAGCTGGAGAAAGGGATGTCCGTGGACCGCGCGCAGATCATCCTGGGCGTGATGGATTATTTTGAGTATTATTACGGACTGTTTGCCGAGCATCAGGATGTTTCGGATTTTGTCAATATCTATGACAGTTATCTGGTAAACCGCGGCAGGGAAGTGCGTGTGCTGGATCCGAAGGGCGAGTTTACCGGAGTGGCCGAAGGTATCAACGACCGGGGCGAACTGATCGTGAACCTGCCCGGGGGCGGTGCTACCACGGTATCTTCCGGAGAAGTATCGGTCAGGGGGATCTACGGATATGTCTGAAGAACTGAAGGAAAAGCAGGTACTGTGCGGAGCCAGTGCCTAAGAGCAGAAATATTATTTTAATGAGCAGGAGTACGGCAACCTTCCGGAAGTAGTGAAAGAGGAACTGCATATCCTGTGCGTATTGTTTACCGAAGAAGTGGGTGGTGTCTTCACCATCTCTTTTGATGAGGAAGGCGGTGTGCTGCTGCATACCGAAGCGGCAGAGGAGGATTACCTCTACGATGAAGTGTCTGCCGGCCTGATGGTAGGGCAGGTGCGGATGAAGCGTAAGGAACTGTTCGAGACGCTGAGCCTGTATTACAGAGTGTTTGTATTGCATGAAGATATCAAACTGGAGGAATAAACCATGTTACTTACGGTAGATGTAGGAAATACCAATATTACCTTTGGATTGTTTGAGAAGAAGGAACTGCTGTATACCTTCCGCCTGATGACGGCGACCCAGCGTACCTCCGACGAGTTCGGCGCAAACATCCTGGGGCTGCTTTTGTATAACGGACTGAAAAAGGAAGAGATCGAAGGCGTGATCATCGCCAGCGTAGTGCCGAACGTGATGCATTCTCTGGTAGG
>JAFWRC010000087.1 GCA_017508825.1 Lachnospiraceae bacterium | reverse complement strand
CCCTGCCTCAATGTCTACACCGGCTTTTTTGTAATCCATTTTTCTCCTCCGTTTCGTTAAAGGCGCAGTGCCTGCCCGAAAGCAGTCCCTTTGCCCGCCACAGGTTTGTGGATTCCGTCCACAAGCCTACATTGTACCCAACTTTTTGCTTTATGGCAACTATAAATATTATTATCCCATCCGCCTTCGGCGACGGATGAAATGTTTATCCGCACTTTCAAATGATCAATATTCCTTATATCCCACTTCCTGCAGGCGGGCATCTTTCTTCTCCACCTGTTCCTTCAGGTCTTTGGTATATGCCTTCAGCTTATCCAGCAGTGCCGCATCCGAAGTTGCCAGGATCTTGGCTGCCAGCAGACCTGCATTGGTGCCGCCGTTGATCGCAACCGTCGCTACCGGGATGCCGGACGGCATCTGTACGATGGAATACAGGGAATCACGTCCGCCCAGGGATGTTGTGTGCATCGGGATACCGATCACCGGCATCGGGAAGATCGCTGCGCACATACCCGGCAGATGCGCTGCCATGCCTGCGCCTGCGATGATCACCTTGATCCCCGCATCCTCTGCATTCTTTGCATATTCATAGAAGACATCCGGTTCACGATGTGCAGAAATGATACGCATATCGAAGCTGATCCCCAGCTGCTCCAGTACCTCTGCTGCTTTTTTCATTACGGGCATATCCGAATCGCTGCCCATTACAATTCCTACCTGTGCCATGTTTGCTCTCTCCTTTGTCTCTTTTGCTATATCCAGCCCTCCGCTCTTCCGGAGGTGGTTTATCCTACTTTTTTTACGCCCGTTCTGTTATGGCTGCCTGTTTACTGCTCTTCAAAAGCCCGGTTCAGCTCTTCCGTTCCCGGCAGTACAAAACGTCCGTTTTCGATGACCGTGGCTCTGCTGCCATCCGTATAAACCGCTTCGAGCAGCCCCAGTTCATCGTAGGGGATCGTCACATCCGTATGGCAGCCGAAATATGCTTTCTTCGGTTCCGTCTTGCGCAGGATCGATACTTCATTGTCCCTGGCGATGATCTCTTTGCCGTCCGGATTGTACGATTTATTGTCTTCCTCATGAGAATAGCAGGTATCGCCCACCGCAAAATGCGGTCCCGTCTTTTCCGCGATCAGGATTGGCAGCCTGCTCTCGATGCCGTACTTCCTTGCCATCACAAAAGCGGTCGTGTTGGTTCCGATCGCCGCCTCACCCATGGGCAGGCTCGGGTGATGATACAGGACGTTTTCTTCGATGTATCTGCGGTTTTCTTCCTCATCCGCAAAATTTGCGCAGTGATAATCGCTCACCATACCGTCGGTAAAGGTCAGGGACAGATCCTTATACTCCAGCTCGTCCAGGAATACGCGGCTGACATGCAATACCCCGTTGGTCCCTTTCAGTACCGGTGATGTGAATACTTCACCCACCGGAATGTTCACGTCCGCAACACAGTTTTCAAATGCCGTCTGCGTAGCCGGGTCTTCCGGGATCTGCAGAGCCACCGTCAGATCCGTGCGGTTCGCCCCGCTGCCTTTGACGTGCATAAAAGCCGCGCCGCTTAAGGTATCGATCAGCACTGCCTGGATTTTCTGGTATCTCTGGTAATCCAGCGTATTGATCCCGATCGTTGCATCGAAGATCTCTTCAAACTGCTCGCCGATGTCCGGCACCGGGAAGGCAATGATCGTAAAACTGCGTTCCTCTCCCGGAATATACTGGTTGGTGATCCGCGTATTCTCCATACGGAACTTTGCCACCAGTCCCTGCTGTTCCTTATCAAAATGGCAGGCTTCCTTTTTATTCTGCGGTGTAAACGGAATATCGCCGAAGATATCGATCACCGCCGGTCCGGCATGCCCAGCCGCCTTTTCCTTATAGGTGATAAATCCCTGCTCCAGACATTCCAGCCTGCGGTTCACCAGATGCCCGTCCATGATCAGCGCCAGGTCTTCTTTATGATCATAGTCATACTGCTTGTTCGGATTTGCCCCGAAAAAACCGTTTTTCTGTACGCCCCTGCCGGTAAACAGACTGTCACCTGCTCGGTAAATGGTACATTCCAGCCCCATCTTTTCAAAGTTTTCAATGGCTTTTTTCACCACACGCTCAAAGCCCAGCGGATAACGGATATTGGCTGTTTTCTTTTTGGACAGATCCTTGCCGGTATTCACAAATCCGATGCGGTAGCCTTCCGTATAAGTGTCCGCCATCAGATCGATCCGCTCCTGCGGCAGTTTCGCCAGGTATGCTGCGAGTCTGATCTCATTCTCCGTGATGTATTCACCGAAACGGTACAGATAAGCCGGATTCTCAAGATCCGCATTTACGATCAGGTCATGCGCAAAGCTGCGGTCTGCATCTACGATCTGCGCCACCCGCCGTTCGCACTCGGTCTCATAATAATCGCTGATAAAATAATACAGTGCATTCTTTAACTGCGCATATTCCGGCTCCATCTGATCTTCCGCAAACGATGTCTGCGCGATCGTATAGAGTTCCAGTAAAAACTCCATACGGATGAGCACCGGTTCGGTCTCCCGCTCAAACGCACAGGGAATGGCGCTGCGCATTTCCGCAGCCACAGCCGATAACAGCCGTCCGGTTTCTTCTCCGAAAACAGCAACCGCCTTTGCCGGATCACAGAAACTGTTCCCGTAATTCTCAGGCAGGATATCTTTATATAATTCCGTATTCCAGTTTTGGTACTGTGCTTCCGTTGCCGTGCCTGCAGCGATGGCATCCATCACCTCACACAGCTGCAGCAGCAGCCGGATCTGTACCACAAAAAAATCCCGCCAGTCACCCGGCAAGGTTTTTTCCGTATCTGTATTCTCTTTTTGACCGGTCAGTTCCCCGATCAATTCCCGAAGTCTTGCTTCCGCAAGCTCCCGTCTTTCTTCCATTCTTTATACCCTCAGATAACAATTCCCACAAAAAGCATTCAGACCGATGCAAAGCCAAGGATCAAAACCCCGCCCAGCAATACCAGCAGGTTCAGCACAATCCCCAGATTCGGAAACAGGCGATAACGGTCCGGCTGCATTCTCGCAGCGATCGACAGCCCCAGTCCCACGACCGACATCACCACAGACAGGAACACTGCCTCTCCATGCTGCGGTTCAACGATGCCGTTGTTCTTATAGCCGAGCCATACGGAAGCCACCATCGTCACAATCCCGATCAGCGCCAGATTTACGGCCATGATTGCTTTGAGTGAATGCCGCTTGTTTGTAAACTTATACTTTTCCAGTAAACCCATGATCGATATTTCAGAAAAGGCTCAGAACATCAGCTTGGATTTTCCGTTCTGCAGCTTCACGCCCGCAACGATCATCAGGATCCCGCAGGTAAGTCCGACCACAAGTGTTGTGATCCCCAGCGCGATATTCCACGCACCTGCGCCGCCCATCAGTTTGTATACTTTTTCTTCCATACCGGTACTCCTTTCGTGCTGTCGGTTACTTAAGCCTTAGCTCCGTACTGTGCGTAATAAGCGTCGATCGCTGCCTTGATGTCATCGGTGATCACGCTGTTCTCCTTGCCGTACAGATACTCGGTCACATCCGCCATCGTTACGATCGCAGCGGTCGGGAAGCCGTACAGCTCGCTGATCTCAGCAAGCGCGCTCTTTTCTCCCTTGCCTTTTTCCATACGGTTCAGGGATACGATCAGGCCCTTGATCTCCACCTTAGCCTGGGAGGTCAGGATCGGATAGGTCTCTTCGATCGATTTGCCAGAAGTGGTCACGTCCTCGATCATCACAACGCGGTCGCCATCCTTTAAGTTGGATCCCAGCATAATGCCTACATCGCCGTGGTCTTTTACTTCCTTACGGTTGGAAGCATATTTTACATCCACACCGTACATTTCACTGATCGCCATCGCGGTTGCCACGCTCAAAGGGATGCCCTTATACGCCGGCCCGAACAGTACATCAAAATCCAGTCCGTAATTATCGTGGATCGCCTGCGCATAATATCTGCCCAGTCTGCGCAGCTGCGTTCCGGTCACATACGCGCCCGCATTCATAAAGAAAGGAGACTTGCGTCCGCTCTTTAAGGTAAAATCACCAAACTTCAGCACATTACTCTCTAACATAAAATCAATAAATTCCTGCTTATACTGTTCCATCTGCAATTCTCCTCTCCGTTCTTACGCCAAAATTGACGCATATATTTTAGCACAACCGGCGGGGTATTTCAAGTTTTGCAAAATCGCCCCGCCTTCCCAAGTCACCGAGCAGTAAAGACAGGCTTCGAAAACTGCTTTATCTGCTCCGGCTCCTGCAAGTGTATCATTTCTCAGTATTCATCCAGAAAATGATGTCTCACCCCGTGTTGTTTATAAGCCACTACGGTATCCAGATTCACGTTTTCCATGCTGCCGAAGATATTCGCCTCTACGAAAGGATTTTCTTTCTTGAGCCGGGCGATCAATTTCTTAGTCTCGAGACGTTTGGAAGAAGTTGTCTCGTCTTCATGGCAGGTGGAACAGGTCTCGGTGAAATGACATGCGCACTGCAGAAAATGCAGATGATTGTAATCCCGCCATGCACAGATATCGCTCTCCCGCACCAGATACAACGGCCGGATCAGTTCCATTCCTTCAAAGTTTGTGCTGTGGAGCTTCGGCATCATGGTCTGCACCTGCCCGCCGTAAAGCATTCCCATCAGGATAGTCTCGATCACATCATCGTAGTGATGCCCCAGCGCGATCTTATTGCATCCCAATGCCTTGGCATGGCTGTACAGATACCCTCTGCGCATTCTTGCGCAAAGATAGCACGGATTCTTCTCAATGGTATCCACCGCATCGAAGATATCGCTCTCAAAGATCTGTATGGGGATCCCCAGCGCCTTCGCATTACTTTCGATCAACGCCCTGTTTTCCTTATTATATCCCGGATCCATCACCAGAAAAGTCAGCTCAAACTCCACCTGCCGGTGCGTCTTGATCTCCTGAAACAGCTTCGCCATCAGCATGGAATCTTTCCCGCCGGAGATACATACCGCGATCCGGTCGCCTTCTTTGATCAGTTCATATTTTTTGCACGCCTTGGCAAAGGGCGTGAACAGCTGCTTATGGAATTTCTTACGGATGCTCAGTTCCGCCCGCTCCTGCCGCTCTTTTTGATCTTTCTCGCTATTCAGCCCTGCACGGATATAACCCATATAGCCTTCTTCCAGGCTATAGTAATCCCGTCCTTCCAGTACCGCCGGATCTCCCAATTCTCTCGACTTACGCCCGATCTGGCAATAAAAGACCAGTTTCTTCTCCGCCGGGATCTTTTCGATCTGTTCCGCAGCCGCTCCGCTCTCGATTGCCTCCGCATCCACCGCGATCGCCCCGGGCAGCATCCCATACTCCCGCAGCCCTTCATCCCGTATATCGATCAGGACATACTCCCGCTCCGGCAGCGCCTGCAATTCTTCCAATGTGATCTCTTTCATATATAATCCTGTCTTTATCCCTGTTTCTGTAATACCGCGACTACTATACCATAGAACCGCTCCGCAAACAAGCCACAGGGACGGTTCTCCGGCTCAAAATGAGCCACAGAACCGTCCCCATGGTCGTTCATCTCACTGCATTATGGCAGCCATTCTACACTTTTTACCAGTATGATCTCGCAGGCATTTCCCCCGACATCATCCCGGCTGGTGGAACTGTACCAATAGAAATCTTTCTTTGACGGGCTATGCCCATCCACAAAAACCAGATAGCCCTGTATACGTACATGATCACCGACTTTGATCTTTTTGATCAATTTACGAACGGAGTCATCTAACGCGATCAGGTGATTATTCGAATACTGTTTCAGAGCATCTTCAACACTTCCCACAAGTGCAAGCTTTTCCCGGCTATCCACCTTATTGCGTACGCCTCTTTCCGTAGTACTCCAGTGAAATCCTACCTGCGTATTTAATTCTGCGACTTTTCCCCATGCGAGTCCTACATCTTTGGGCGAAAGTTTATCCTCCGGCGCGAATCCGTAATAATTTTTCGTACAGACGACCAGCCCTTCGATGTCATAGGCATAATGATAATTTAGAGTTATTTCGTAACCATACCGGGTGATCTGTTCCGCACCGCTTGCTTCCGTCTGGATCGGTTCCCGGATCCCCGCTACGGAACGCTGCTTTCCCCACGGGAAATCGCGAAACACAAACAAAAGCAGTATCACGAAAACTATCCCAAGCAGAATAAGCCGTCTTTTCCGCTGATTTTCTTCGTACATAATTTTACCGGATTCCTTTTCTTTTTTTCTCTCCGCTATTCTATACGAAGTGAAGCAAAATTTGTAGTGTCAAAAGTCACTATTTACGACAATTCATTCTGCAGACCACTGCAACACGTTTCTCCAAGCCACAGGGACGGTCATCAGATAAATAGACTGATATCCGACGTCTCTCCTGCGCCGATAAATGTCGCTACACCGCCGAGTTCTACACCATCGATCAATTCTTCCCTGCGTATTCCCATCACATCCATACTCATCTGGCATGCTACGATACGGACTCCATGTTCTCTCGCCGACTCGATCAGTTCCTCTAAAGATGAGATTCCCTTACTCTTCATGATCCCCCGAATCATTTTAGAACCCATGCCGGCCATATTCATACGTGAAAGTCCTAACTTTTTGCTGCCTCTCGGCATCATCATCCCGAACATCTTTTCAATGATATTTTTCTTAACCTTTACCGAATTGGGTTTCCTTAAAATATTCAATCCCCAGAAAGTAAAAAACATCGTTACTTTTCTTCCAAGGCTTGCCGCTCCATTTGCGATAATGAAAGCCGCGATCGTCTTATCCAGATCTCCGCTGAATACTATAAAAGTCTTATCATCACCAAGCTGAATACGCTGTCCGTTCAACGTTCCTGCTACCGCATCGACCGCATTACTATTCCCACCGGAAGTTTCTTCATTTTTCAAATCCCGAAGTTTTTTACGGATCTTTGCCGTGATCACACCGTTCTGCGCTGTTAAAGATAAAAGTTCGTTCCCGGTTCTCTGCGTCCAAACTTTAATATCCGAATAAAACGCATCCTCCGTTGCATCAACGGTTATGATACTGTCGTTTGGAAGATCACGTAATGTATCCGCCACTTTTACGATCGGTCCCGGACAGCGAAGCGCTTTCGCATCTATATAGATCTCCTGCGTTATCTGTTCGTTACCGTCATCGGTTCTTTTTTCTGTTAATTTCCTGTATTCCTGATATCCACCGCTCAGGTTATACACCTCATACCCTCTATCCGCCAGGATTTCCGCAACCTCCTCACTGAAATTTCCTTCCCGGCAATACACATACACCGGCTTATCCTTCGGCAGTTCATCAAGCCCTTTCGGGAACTGACTGAAGGGCAGATTGATTGCTTCCCCGATCCCGCTCACAATCAGTTCATCCGGTTCTCTAAGATCTACCAGTGTTACATTTTTTCGATCGATCTTAGCAAATTCCTCAGCTGAGATATTTTTATAGACTGTTTCACTCATTTTATGATCTCCTATATTTTTATATCTTGTCTTAACAATTGACGTTTTATGCTTCGCTCAGTTTACAACATCAATACTGCTTTTGATCATTCCCATCCAACAACTGTAAGGTACAATTTCTACCGTATGCGGTATAAAAGATATATGATTTTCGCCTTCGTACAATTTTACATCTATATCATAGGCCGGAATCAGGATTTCTCCGTTGCATCCGTTTAGTTTTCCTTCCGGTACAATGATCGTCCATTCCACCGGGATTCCCTTTCTGACTGTGATTGCCGGATAATAACCATCATCGATCTCGGTACGGATATATTGTATGCCATTTTCAACAACAGCCATTTCCATATTCTTATCTGTCTTCTGCATCAAAGAAATCCCGGAAAGCGCAAGGCCGTTTGAAAACATATGGATCCCCATAACAAAAATAATAAGCGCTGAAATCGTATGCATATATCTTCTATACTTCTGATTCAGTTTCCCGGCTCAAATCCTTAATGATCTCTCCTGCAATCAAAAGACCTGCCACAGCAGGAACAAACGCAGTACTCCCCGGAATATCCCTGCGCTCCGTACACTTATGTTGTGCCCCGGGAGGACAGATACAATGCGCCCGGCAGCTTATGGACATATCTTCCAGAGGACGGATCGGCTGTTCATCGGAATAGACCACTTTAAGACTCTTTACACCGCGCCTTTTTAATTCGCGACGCATGACCCTTGCCAGCGGACAGACTCTGGTATCATAGATATCCGCTACCTTCAGTCTCCCCGCATCCAATTTGTTCCCGGCTCCCATCGCACTTATAATCGGTATATTTTCATTCTGTGCCCTTAAGATCAACTCAATTTTAGCTGTAACCGTATCAACGGCATCAACAACATAGTCATACTCCCGGAATGGAAACTCATCTGCATTCTCAGGCAGAAAAAAGCACTTATGTATGTTGATCTCCGCATCCGGATTGATCTCCAACATACGGTCTTTCATAACATCCGCCTTGTATTTACCGACCGTTTTTCTTGTCGCAATGATCTGGCGGTTCAGATTAGTCAGGTAAACTTTATCATCATCGATCAGGTCAAAAGCACCTATACCGCTTCGGACCAGCGCCTCACACACATAGCCTCCCACACCGCCGATCCCAAAGACCGCAATCTTTTTGTTATGCAGCCGTTCCATAACTTCCGCTCCCAAAAGAAGTTGTGTTCTTGCAAACTGATTCAGCATAGTCAGTTACTCCCTTGACATCCGTATTCTCCAATAGAACATTGTATTATCCTTCAAAATAATCCCATAATATATGCTATTACCCACCATGTCAATAGGTTGTTAGAATGGCACGAACTATGCCAGCCGGCTCTCCGGCTCATTTCATGCCACAGGGACGGTTCGCCGGCCCAAAATGCCCCGGGGAACCGTCCCTGTGGTAAGGAAGTAATTTCGCACAAAAAACTGAATTCTTATTGTAATGTTGGGATTTTATTTAATGTTCTCTCTCCATGTTGCCGGCTTAAACTCACCCAGCAGTGGAAGCAGTCTCTGATCCACATCGATCTTGAATACAGAGTTGAAGTTGTTGGTTGCGATCATCTGACCGGCAAAACCAACGATCACCACCAGCTCGGTATCGTTAAAGAACTTGCGCAGACGATCAAAGATCTCATCGGATACTGCGGTCGGATTCTTTACGATGGACTGTGCCAGATCGACCAGCGCCTGCTCCTTCTCATCATATACCAGATTGTGCGGATCCAGTCCCAGTCCCTTCACATCAGAGATGAAAAACAGGGAGCACAACTGGCAGGAGTTCGTCGTAGAGATCGCGTGCGCAAAGAGTACGGAGTCCTTCTCACCGATCACTTCCACCAGTCTCTTCCAGGAAGTGTACCAGGCCATATACGCATCGTAGGTTGCCGCATCGTTCAGCAGCCCCTTCTTCATGTTGGTCACGGCATTTCTGCCTGCCAGCTCATCATAGCGCTCCTTCTCTGCGCCGCTTACCTCGTTCTGTTCTACCAATTTGATTCTTGCCATTGTTTTGTTCTCCTTTTCTTTTTATTTATGATAATTTGTTTTAATCTTTTGCATTCTCACAAATGCTAAAGAATGGTTCCTTTTTCTGCTCTCACCATTTTCTGTTTTACAGTGCCAGCTTCAGGATCTCCACAAACGCAGCTGCATCCAGCGGTTCATAATGTCCTACGGTCCCGTTCCTGGTTGCCCGTTTTGCCATCACTTCAAAGTCCTTATCATCAATGCCCAGCTCCGTCAGCGTGGTCTTCAATCCCAGTTTCCTAAAAAAGCGTTCCAACTCTTCGGATAACCGGTAGGCCCGTTCCCTTTCCGTCAGATCATAAGCATCTGCACCGTATACTCGGCTTGCCAATAATGCCAATCGCCAGGGCTTCCTCTCTGCCATATATTTCGTCCAGGCCACCAGCACCACTGCCATTCCTTCACCGTGAGTGATGTTGTACTGGGCGGACAGTTCGTGCTCGATCCGGTGGGATCCCCAGTCCGCTCGCCTTCCGGCATCCAGGAAATTATTGTGTGCCACACTGGCCAGCCACTGGATCTCCGCTCTGGCATTCACATTTTTCGGATCTTTGATCAGGCGCTCCGCATTCACCAGCAGCGCCCGTATCGCTCCTTCGATCAGATAGTCCGTGGTGTCGGAATACCTTTCATCCGAGAAGTACCGCTCCAGCAGATGTGAATACACATCGGCAATGCCCACCATGGTCTGATAGATCGGAAGGTTGATGGTATACCGCGGATTCATGATCGCAAATTTCGGAATGATGCGGTCATCTTCAAATCCCAGTTTCCATTCGCCGTGGGATAAGATCGCGCAGTTGGAAGTTTCCGATCCGCTGGAAGCCGTTGTCGCGATCACGCCCACCCCCAGCACTTCTTCCGGTGAAACTCCTTTTTCAAAGAAATCCCACACATCTCCGTCATATGGTACACCCAGCGCTATCGCCTTTGCGGTATCGATGGAACTGCCGCCGCCGACTGCCAGTACAAAATCTACTGCATCCTTTTTACCCTGCTCTACCAGTTTCCGTACCAGATCGATACTCGGATTCGGCACTACCTCACCGCTCTCACTGAAGCGGATCCCCAGCTCCTTCACCGCCTTTTCGATCTCATCATAAATTCCCAGTGTTTTGATGAAATCTCCGCTGTATACCAGCAGCAGGCTCTTTACTTTGTTTTGAGCCAGCAGTTTCGTCAGGCGCTTTTCGCTCTCCTCGCCAAAGACGATCTTGGCCGGATTGTAATATTCAAAACCGATCATATTCTTTCTTCACCTCTTACTATTAAATATTTCGTCTCTTGTAAAATAAAAAACCGGGGCTCTTTTCGCTCCCGGGCAATTGACAGGTATCCGTATATCAAGCACTCTTTAACATCGCTCCATACACATTCGCGAAGATATACTCTTGCGCACACCAGCCACATATCCTGCCCGGGAGATCAGCATTCGACAACACATACACATATTCATCTGTCGCATCGTAGTTCGGTTCAACATCACTTTTCTCTCCTTCCTTGCAGGAATTATAGTTTCGATGGTGTTACTATACCATCTATTGCCTACTATGTCAATAGGTTTTGTAACTTTTTTGTATGTTGATAAAGTTGTTTAAAAGTTGTGGGCAACTTCCCTTGACCCTTTCCGTAATAAGTTGCAAAATGAAGGTATCCAAAGTTTGCAGGATGCCTGGTTAACCTTCTTTTCATCAGTAAAAGTCGAAGATATCCTGAAACTGATTGATATGTTTCCCGAGTTTCGGGACTACTATCGTGATATTGCCAAATATCGACGCAAGCCGGAGGAGGTGATCCATATGTACTCGGAAGCAATTGCTTTTCTAGACCATAATACGGAACAATACATGATCGAAGATATGACAAACCAGTTAAATGCGCTGAAAAAAGAAAAGGCTGAACTCGAAAAGGAAACAGCTGATCTTGCAGAAAAAAAGTCCAAACTCGAAAAAGAAAAAAAGAATTGGGATGCCGAGCGGCAGGATTGGGATGCCCAGCGGCAGGATTGGGATGCTGAACGGCAGAACTTGAATGCCCAGCGTCAGGATCTTGAAGCAGAAAATAAACGCCTGGCAGAGGAAATCGCACGCCTAAAAGAATTGTACGAAGCCACTACAAATCCGTAATAATCCAAAGGAACAAACCACAGGGACGGTTCTTTCGGCTCGTATTCAGCCGGAGAACCGTCCCTGTGGTAACTGAGAACCGTCCCTGTG
>JAFWRC010000086.1 GCA_017508825.1 Lachnospiraceae bacterium | reverse complement strand
GAACCGGAGAGCAGTTTGTAGATCGCGGTAAGCAGCATATTGAGCGGCCATGTCACAATAAGCCAAAAAGCAATAAGACCGATGAGCAGCGAGTATAAAAACTGGATCAGATAAGCCAGTATAACAGAAAGAATGCCGTATACCAGCTGGTCTGTACAAAGCAAGGGTTTATGAAAAAAGACTGCAAGCAAAAGACACAGCGGTATCGTATAGATCACAAAGCGGAAGATGCCGGTGCCAAGGTGTTTTGAGAAGATCATAGCCTTATAATCCATGGGACGTATCAGCTGGTTTGCCACATCCCCGGACCGGATCTGTTCGTTGATCCATTGGATAACGTCGCATTCCATAAAAGTAGAAAGGATCGTTGCCATACAGATGTATCGGATCGTTTCCTCCTGCCGGAGAGGAACAGCTTTGCCGGTATCGGAAGAAAACAGAGCGGTCCAGAGAGCAAACTGCATATACAGGTAGATGATCTTCGCCAGAAAATTGGCCCATACAGAGTTTAAATAAGCGGTATGTTCTTTTATTCCGATCAGAGCCAGATCAAAGTATTTACGCATCTTTTGTTTCTCCGTTCCTGTAGATTTCTTTAATGATCTCTTCCAGATCTGTAGTGTTGTAGTTTGTTTTCAGTGCCTTTAGAGTTCCGTTATAGATCAGGGAGCCGTTGTCGATGATGATCATTTTTTCACAGAGTGTTTCGATATCTGACACATCGTGCGTTGTCAGGATAATGGTGGTATGTCGTTCTTTATTGATCTTTTGTATAAAATCCCGGATGCGTTCTTTGGAAAGCACATCGATGCCGATGGTAGGTTCATCCAAAAATAAAATGTCCGGATCATAGATCAGAGACGCAGCCAGATCGGCTTTCATTCGCTGGCCGAGGCTCAGCAGTCTCGGAGGCTGTTTGATAAATTCATTGATACCGAGGATCTCTGAAAACATGTCCATATTTTCCCGGTAAACAGCATCGGAAACACGATACATATCTTTAAAAAGCTTCAGGGTATCCAGCACCGGGATGTCCCAGCAAAGTACGCTTTTTTGTCCGAAGACGACACCGGTCTTTAACATGATCTCTTTTCGGTTCTTTTTAAACTGTAATCCGTCAATGGTGATCGAGCCGTTATCGGGGATCAGTATTCCGGTCATCATTTTTATGGTGGTGGATTTGCCTGCACCGTTAGGTCCGATAAATCCTACGATCTCTCCGGTGGGAACGGAAAAGGATATATCATTTACGGCAGTCTTTGTCTGTCTCTTTTTTAAACGGTATATTTTTGTCAGATGCTCTGCAACAATGCTCATATTCATTTCTCCGATCTTTGTTGTAACGGTTCAGAACCCTTCGGGATTTTTTAATAGTTACATTGATTTTTATTTCTGCTACCTGTATAATAGCAACAGAAGATATATCTGTAAAATTGAAATAACAGATCAATATCATCAAAAATATCGATGTGTCAGGAGAAGATATGAATCATACACAGCTCGAGACATTTTTGAAAGTGGTTGAAACAAAAAGCTTTACTGCTGCTGCAAATATGCTGGGATACGCCCAGTCTACGGTGACGACACAGATCAAACAATTAGAAGAGGAGATCGGCTGTCTTCTGTTTGAGCGATTAGGTAAAACGCTCGCATTAACAGCAGAGGGTGAAAAACTGATCTCCTATGCGGAGCAGATGCTGCAGCTGGAAAGAGAGATATTTTTAGAGGTATCGTCTGCTCACACTCCATCCGGGATCATAAAGCTTGGTGTTTCGGAGTCGTTGTGTTATGACCGGCTGCCGGAATGTCTTACGGAGTATAAAAACAGATATCCGGGAATGGATATCAGGATACAGTTTATCGATCATGACACATTTCCGGCACTGCTGAAAAACGGTGCGCTGGATCTGGTCTATACACTGAATCCGCCGATCGAGAATCCGGAGTTGAAGCTGCTGTACAAGCAGAAAGAGTCGCTGGATTTTTTTGTCAGTCCGGAACATCCTATCGCAAAAAAGAAAAAAGTAAAAGAAAAAGATCTGGAAAATATTCCGTTGCTTCTCACATCGCATACCTGCAGTTTCCGGTAGATGCTGATCCGTGATTTTTCAAAACATGGGCTGATACCGAAGATCGAGCTGGAAACAAGCAGTAAGGAGATCCTGAAAACGTTTGCGATCAACTGGCTTGGGGTTGCCTTTATGCCGGCGATGACATCGGTCAGAGAAGTGCAGGAGAAAAGACTGAAAAAGATTGACTGGGCGGGGGCTGATTTTTCAATCTATTCCCAGATATTCATTCATAAGGATAAACATCTGAACAGAGCTGCAGAGGAACTGATCCGCCTGATCACGGAGACCGGAAAAGGTTGCCATAAAAAGGGACAGAGAATATAATAAAATCATATATGGGTGAATTCAGGAGGTTATAACAGAATGGCACTATTCAATGATAATCCGTTACTGAAAATGGACTATCCGGATGTGGATGTGATCCGGGTGGGCGAGATCTACTATATGGTTTCTACCACGATGTATTTTATGCCGGGGTGTGAGATCTTAAGGTCCTATGATCTGGTGCATTGGGAGCATGCGGCATACGTGTATGAGCGGCTGGATTCTACGCCGGGACAGCGCATGGAAGAGGAAGAGAATATCTACGGACAGGGTATGTGGGCGGCAAGCCTGCGTTATCATAACGGAAAGTTTTATGTGATCTTTGTGGCGAACGATACACAAAAAACGTATCTGTATCAGTCAGAGACGATCGAAGGGCCGTGGGTGAAGAGTGAGATCGAAGGATTTTATCACGATAATTCCCTGTTGTTTGATGATGACGGCAGAGTATATATCGTGTACGGAAATACCGATGTGCATCTGACGGAACTGAAAACGGATCTGAGCGGACCGAAGGAAGGCGGCATTGATCGTGTGATCGTTGATAACAGCAAGGATGAGATATACCTTGGTTATGAAGGATCGCACATCTATAAGATCAACGGCAAATATTATGTGTTCTTTATCAATATCCCGAAATCCACGGGACGCCGGACGGAGAGCTGTTTTGTGGCGGACTCCCCGGATGGAGAGTTTACCGGCGTTAAGGTGATGGATGATGACAGAGGCTACTGCGGAAGCGGTGTAGCCCAGGGCGGTATCGTAGATACACCGGACGGCAGGTGGTATGCGATCCTGTTCCAGGACAGCGGCGCCGTGGGACGTATTCCGGTACTGATGCCCGTGCATTGGAAAGATGACAGTGTTTTTCCGGTATTCGGAGATGACGGTGTGATCCCGATGAAATTTGAAGTGCCGGACGGAAAGCCGGATTATGCGTATGAGCCGCTGTTTGGCAGTGATGATTTTAAGGATCCGGTTGCCGGAAAGGACAAGCGCTTTACAGAGAGCTTCGGATTTAAGAGTTTCTGGCAGTTTTCGCATGAGCCGGATCTGTCTTTGGTGGAACACGACTGCGAGAGCGGCAGTGTAAAGATCACAACGGATAAGATTGCCAAAAATCTGATGCAGGCAAAGAATACGCTGACACAGCGTACAACGTATCCGACCTGTGCGGCAGAGATCACGGTGGATGGCAGCGGATTGAAGGATGGCGACTATGCGGGGCTGTGTATGTTGCAGGGCGCGTATGCTTTTGCCGGGTTGACTCGCAGAGACGGAAAATATTATCTGGTGATGAAGAACCGCAAACCGGCGGAAGGGTTATGGGGAGAACGTCATGATCAGGAACCGGGCGATGAGCAGGCGGTGACGGAATTGAGCGCTTCGAAGATCACGCTTCGTGCAGAAGCAGACTTTACCATGATGAAGGATACGGTGCAGATGTATTATATCGAAGACGGTCAGAAGAAGTCTTTCGGTCCGAAAAGCAAACTCCGGTTCAAGCTGGATCACTTCACCGGTGCACGTTTCGGACTTTTTGTGTACTCCACAAAAGAAACCGGCGGAAGCGCCGTATTTACGGATTTCGTATACGAAGTGTAACGAAACTACAGAAGCCACAGGGACGGTTCTCCGGCTCAATATGAGCCACAGAACCGTCCCTGTATTTTTACATCATAGTAGATAATTTGAATAGGACTACCGCTGCCAGCAGGAAGCCCATTCCCATCAGCTTGAAGAATAAGCTGTTGAAAGGAGCTGTGAGTTCATTGACGAAGGGCCGGGTCTTTTCGGTGAACATCACGGTCTTCCGTTTTTCGGGATCAGGATGGATACAGAGTTTTACCTCATACCCCAGTGGGAGCTGTAAGGAGGGCGCGCCGATCGACGGAAGCTCATACAGTGTCTCCGGTATACCATCGATATCAGCTTCATACACCATCAGCGGTATAAAGAATGCAGTGCGTTCCGGTTCGACGACCGTTGCAGTTACCGTGATGGTGTATTTATCCTTATATCCCTTGGCGTAGAAACGCCAGCGCACGATAAACAAAATGCCGATCACGATCAGCAGAGCAGTAAGGCAGTATATCGTAATATTTGTTGTTTGCATATTTACCTCATGAACATTATAGTGATCCCGGTAAGCTGACACCGGGATATCATCTGCATCAATCCATACCTAATCCTTAAACAGCCCCTTCATCTGTTTCGCCTGATCCTGCAGACCGAAGTAGTAGCGGCCGTCGGTGACGCAGCCGACATTGGCGATGACATGCGGATCATAACCACCATTGTTGCGCAGCAGACATTCTGCTTCAAACAGGATGCAGCCTAAAGGAATGTGATAATCGCTGCTGACAATGACCAGGTTTTGGACCTGAGGATACTGTTCGCGCAGGATGTCATAAGAAAAGACCGCATTATCATAGGTGATCAGGGAGCGGTCTTCGATGATGAGCCGCTCTTTTTCGATGCCATGTTCCATAAGCCAGTCAGCCATAGCGCCGGCCTCGGTTGCTGACGGATCGCCGTAAGCGGTAGGACCGCCGGTCAAAAGGGTGTAGGCATCCGGATATTTCTGCAGGCAGCCGGTCACGGTGATCAGGCGGTCGATCAGTTCTTTTCGCGGAGTGCCATCGGCATTCAGCTGAAAACCGAGTACGACAAAACAGAGGCTGTCGTCTGTCGGAAGATCATCCGGCAGCAGCTGTACATCGTCAAATGCAGTGGTAGTGATCCCGGTTTCGATCACGTCGTCACGGATTTCTGCCAGACCATCATAGATATTCGTAAATCGGTCTTTATTTACCTGATCCCAGTAATCCAGAACATGTTCCCATGCATCAGCGGATGCCGGATCGATGGCAGCCATTTCATCAATGATCTGTACTATGGTATCCTTGTCTGCGCCGGATGCGTAGGCGCTGATCAGTTCCGGCGCCAGTTCTTCTTTGATCTGCACAGGCATCTCCCTGGGAGCTTCCGGTGTGGGAACTGCGGTGGGCACAGGTGTTGCAGTAGGCTCCGGGGAAGGCGTAATGCCTGCTTCGGTTATTTCCGGTGCAGGAGTTAAGTCTGTGATCGGAGCAGTATCCGGCGAGGAAACAGAGGAGTTGTCTGTTCCGCAGGAAGCAAGGATCAAGGTACCCAAAAGAGACAGAAAAACAGTTTTTTGCATGATGCATGTAGTATTTTTTTTGTTATTTCGGGGGTAATTCATGTGGATCCTTTTCGATAAGCCATGGGGACGGTTCTGTGGCTCATTTAAGGCCGGAGAACCGTCCCTATGGCTGGTTTACCAGTTGATATTATCGGCAGCGTCGGTGGTGATCATTGCAAAGGTTTTATACAGCCGTACACGGATGGGGCTGTTGATCTCGTACAGTTTTACCGGAGTGCCCAGAGGAAGTAAGATAAATTTCTTACCTTCTGCGGTGTCGAGCAGGATCTTGACCTGCTGGCCGTTATTGTTGTTATAGGAAATAATGTCATCCATATATCCGTAAACAACGCCTTCACGGACCACACCATGCTTTTTGGTCTCCAGAAAACGTTTGAAACTCATAAACAACAGGATCAGCGATGCCACACCGATCAGCAGAAACATAAGGCAGGAAAGGATCAGTACGACAGGGGATCCCGATGATTCGGAAGAAGGGGCCAGGGCGGCCAAAATGGAGCCAATCCCTCCACATGTGAAAGCCACACCAAACATAGCCGGAAAGGCGGCATTCCAGAAGGTGAGTTTAGCGTTTTTGCAATGTATTAATTCATATTCCGGAGTGAGTTCGGAGGTTGCCACTGTCCCCACATAGGTACCGCAGTACTGGCAGACTTCCGAAAGAGCCGGCGCGCCACAGCTCGGGCAGACACGGGAAGCCTGCTGGTCCGGCAATTGGATTTTCTGTACAAACGGATTTCCGGAACCGAATTTCATTTTCATACCGGTTGATGTTTTCATAAAAAACCTCACAAATATACCTGTTTTAGGATATCATGACTTTATCATAACTTGATATGCGGCGCAAGCCCGTCCGGTTTGCATTTATGACGCCTTCGCTTGACACACTATTAAAAAATGATAAAATTTTATACTAGTTACACTTAATGATTGCCGAAGGCAGGAATTAATAGATACAGGAGGTTACAAAATGGCTGAATCAAGAGGCCCTGTGGCACCCAAAGACCCCACAGCGAAAAGACCGTTTTATTATGTGATGCGTGACAAGGAGGTATGCCCTCTTCTTACGCCCGACGGGAAAGCGATTACATTTATCTATGAGAGTGACGGCAGACTCCAGGCCAGCGCCAAACTGGTAGGTAATCTGCAGGATGAAGAGATGCTGAAGGAACTGGGAACTGTGGCAGGATTCCGCAAGCAGGTCCACAGCATCGGTGTATCCGTGCAGAAAGCGGGAGAGCCGATCAAGGTGCATTTTGCATTCCAGATGTATGGAAAGAAGGATCCGTATAACAGCGGTACCACACTGGGAATGGATATTGATTCCGACGGTATGGAGATGGTCATGGAACTGGGCCGTTTCGAGTGGTCGGACGATGATAATGTGCCCGGACAGATCCGTTTCGAATTTCCGGAAGCCGGCATTTCGGTCAAGGTATCCGTATGCTTCTATTTAAATGACGGTTATACCGCACCGGAACAGAAGGAAGATAAGGAAGTCGATTTTTGCGGGGCACCGTATAAAAAGATGATCGAAAAATCTCTGATGCAGCTGGGGAATGTACACCGACTGAAGGCAGCGATCGATAAAGCGCGCAGGGGGGAGCACGTGGAGGTGGCCTTTATCGGCGGCTCCATCACACAGGGGGCAGGAGCGACCCCGATCAATGTGAATTGTTATACCTATAATGCATTCAAGGGCTTCTGTGATCTGACCGGCAGAGGTTATGAAGATAACGTAGGCTACACCAAGGCCGGCGTAGGCGGCACACCTTCCGAGGTGGGAATCCTGCGTTATGCCAACGATGTGACCGATAACGGAAAGAAGAGTCCGGATCTGGTGGTTGTAGAATTTGCCGTAAATGATGAGGGCGATGAGACCAAAGGTGAGTTTTATGATTCTCTGGTCAGAAAAATCTATAACAGTCCACAGAAACCGGCAGTGGTCCTGATCTTCTCGGTATTTGTGGACGGCTATAATCTGCAGGACCGCTTAAAATGTGTGGGCGAGGCGTATAACCTGCCGATGGTGAGTGTGAAGGATGCCGTTTACGAGCAGTTCTATCTGAGTTCGGAAGACGGTGGTGTGGTAAGTAAGAACCGTTATTTCTATGATATGTTCCATCCGACGAATGTGGGACACCGCATTATGGGTGACAGCCTGATCAACCTGTTCCGTGCAGCAGATGCATCCGAAGATATGGAAGATCTGGATATCACAGACATCAAACCGCCGAAGGGTGCAGAGTTTGAAAATGTATATCTGGTAGACCGTCATAACATTGATGATAGTCCGTGCGTGATCAGTTATGATCATGGTGCTTTTTCCGGTGACAGCAAGGAACTGCAGAATGTAGAGAGAGATCTGGATCTGCAGGGCACTCCGGAGTTTACCGGCAACTGGCTGTATGAGCCGGGCAATGCGGGAGAACCGGTATTTAAAGCTCGCATCAAATGCAGTGCCGTACTGATCGGCTATATGGACTCGGCTTCCCCGGAAGTAGGATGCGCGGAAGTATATGTCGACGGAGAAAAGGTTTTGGAGATCGATCCGCATAAGATCGGGTGGCAGCACTGCAACGTATATATTGCGCAGCGCGGTGGCCCGACGAAGGAGCGGGACGTCGAGATCCGGATGGCAGAACAGGATAAAGACAAACGCTTTACTTTCCTTGGGTTCGGTGTCGTAGACTGACAGTGGGAGAATGAGCGTGGAAAGAGCAGGAAGAAAAGGGTAAGCCACGGGGACGGTTCTCAGGCTCAAAATGGGCCAAAAGAACCGTCCCCGTGGCTTGCTTTTTTCGTATTCATTTTTTGTTAACAATAATTATCTTGACAATCAAAGTATTCTGTATTATTCTCATCTACGGCAATAAAGTTTGATAATCAAAATATTTGATACTCAAACAATATATAAAACAAAATATAAAGGAGAAAAAGAACATGTTAGAGAAACTGATCGCAATCATCGAGGAACAGCTGAACGTAGAAGGTACGGAAGTGACCGTAGACAGCAATTTTAAGGAAGATCTGAAGGCAGATTCCCTGGATCTTTTTGAACTGGTAATGGCTCTGGAAGAGGAATTCGGCATCGAGATCCCGTCTGAGAAGCTGGAGAGCTTCACGACCGTAGGTTCTGTTGTGGATTATATGAAAGAGAACGGCATCGAAATCTGAAAAGACGCGGAGACGAAGAATGAAGAACAGAGTAACCGAGATACTGAAAACGGAATATCCGGTGATCCAGGGCGGTATGGCCTGGGTGGCAGAGCATAACCTGGCAGCAGCGGTATCCAATGCCGGGGGGCTGGGGATCATCGGGGCGGCATCGGCTCCTGCAGAGATCGTACGCGAAGAGATCCGCAAATGCAAGGAACTGACCGACAAGCCGTTTGGTGTAAATATCATGCTGCTCAATCCAAATGCGGATGATGTAGCAAAGATCGTTGTGGAAGAAGGCGTGCAGGTGGTGACCACCGGTGCCGGAAATCCCGGAAAATATATGGAACAGTGGAAAGCGGCCGGTGTAGCGGTGATCCCTGTAGTAGCCAGTACGGCGATGGCGATCATGATGGAACGCGCCGGAGCGGACGCGGTCGTTGCGGAAGGTATGGAAAGCGGCGGACACATCGGCGTGACCACTTCATTCGCACTGATCCCGCAGGTCGCTGATGCGGTAAAGATCCCGGTGATCGGAGCCGGCGGCATCGCGGACGGCAGAGGTATGGCAGCGGCGTTTATGCTGGGAGCGGAAGGCATCCAGATGGGGACCCGTTTCGTGGCAGCAAAGGAGTCCATCGTTCACGCTGCGTTTAAGGAGAAGATCATCAAGGCAAAGGATATCGATTCGACCGTAACAGGTACTTCCACCGGACATCCGGTACGATGCTTAAAGAACCGTATGACCAGGGAATACCTGCGTCTGGAGCAGGAAGGCGCAGACTTTATGGAACTGGAAAAATTGACACTGGGCTCCTTAAAGAAAGCTGTGATCGACGGTGATGTGGTGAACGGTACGCTGATGGCCGGTCAGATCGCAGGTCTTATTAAGAGCGAAGAGAGCTGCGCGGATATCGTAAGCGGTATTGTGAAGGAAGCGGAGAAACTGCTGAAGTTATAAAAGGGGAAAAAATGGGAAAGACAGCTTTTATCTTCCCCGGGCAGGGGGCACAGTATCCCGGCATGGGGAAAGATTTTTTTGAGAACAGTGAAGCGGCGCAGGAACTTTACCGCAGCGCATCGGTGGTGACAGATCTGGATGTGGAGACGCTCTGCTTTACGGAAAATGAACAGCTGAACCAGACGGAGTATACGCAGATCGCAATGATCACGACCGAGCTGGCGATGTGGAAAGCAGCGCTGGATGCAGGCTTGAAAGCAGATGTCTGTGCAGGCCTGAGTCTTGGCGAATATGCGGCGCTGGCAGCAGCCGGGGTGATGGATGTGGCGGATATCTTTCGTATCGTACGCAAGCGCGGTATCTATATGCAGAATGCATATCCTAACGGTGGCGGTATGACAGCCGTGCTCGGCTTGGACGGGGATACCGTGGATGCAGCCTGTGCTAAGGTGCGTGAAGCAAGTGGCCTGCCGGTATCGGTGGCAAATTACAACTGCCCGGGACAGATCGTGATTACCGGGGCAAAAGAAGCGGTGGATCAGGCGGCGGCTGCCTGCCAGGAAGCCGGTGCAAAGCGCTGTATGCCGCTTAATGTCAGCGGGCCGTTCCATTCGGCACTGCTGGCGGAAGCAGCGGAGAAACTGGGCAAAGAGCTGGAAAGCGTGGAACTGAATGATCCGCAGATCCCGTATCTGACCAATGTGACCGCAGAACCGGTGACGGCAAAAGACGGCATCAAAGAACTGCTGGCTAAGCAGATCTGCTCTCCGGTGAAATGGCAGCAGAGCGTAGAGCGGATGATTGCTGACGGTGTGGACTGCTTTATTGAGATCGGACCGGGCAAGACGCTGGCGGGCTTTATGAAGCGCATCAATAAAGATGTAAAAGTATACAATATCCAGACAACGGAAGATCTGAAGAATGTAGCAGACGAGTTGAAAACAACGGCTTGAGGCGTGTGTTGTAAACAACGGATCTGAGAAACAGTTATATGGGAGGGGAAAAAATGCTGACGGATAAGACGGCGCTGGTGACCGGCGCGGGCCGGGGGATCGGCAAGGCGATCGCACTGAAGCTGGCAGCGCTTGGCGCAAAAGTGATCGTAAACTATAGCGGATCCAAGGAAAAAGCGGAAGAGACGGTAGCCGAGATCGTGGCAAACGGAGGCAGTGCGGAAGCAATACAGTGTGATGTTTCGGATTTTAATGCCTGTGGGGAACTGGCAAAGAATGTGATCGCAAAATACGGACGTCTGGATATCCTGGTAAACAATGCGGGTGTGACCAGAGACGGACTGCTGATGGCAATGTCGGAAGAGGACTACGATAAGGTTCTGGATACCAATCTGAAGGGCGCCTTCAATATGATACGGCATTTTTCCAGAAGCTTCTTAAAACAGCGTTCCGGGCATATCATCAACATTTCATCCGTGAGCGGTGTGATGGGAAATGCCGGACAGGCCAATTACAGTGCCTCCAAGGCAGGCTTGATCGGTCTGACCAAGAGTGTGGCCAGAGAACTGGCCGGCAGGGGGATCTGTGTCAACGCCGTGGCTCCGGGCTTTGTGGAAACGGATATGACGGCGGCAATGCCGGAGGCTGCAAAGGAAAAGATGACCGAAGTGATCCCTATGGGACGGATCGGTAATGTTTCGGACATAGCGGAAGCAGTGGCATTCCTGGCGGATGATGCATCGTCCTATATCACGGGACAGGTGCTGTGTGTGGACGGAGGTATGGCGATATGAAAAGCAGACGCGTAGTGATCACCGGCTTGGGTGCGGTCACCCCGATCGGTAATGATGTGGAGAGTTTCTGGACAGGGATCAAAGAGGGAAAGACCGGGTTTGCACCGATCACGGCATTTGATACGACGGATTACAAAGTAAAGATCGCCGCAGAAGTAAAGGATTACGATCCGTTACAGACGATCGATAAGAAATCAGCGAAACGTATGGAGCGTTTTTCACAGTTTGCAGTGACGGCAGCCGGAGAAGCGATTAAAAATGCCGGCCTGGATATGGAAAAGGAAGATGCGTTCCGTGTGGGCTGTGCCGTAAGCAGCGGTATCGGCAGCCTGCAGTCTATCGAGAGAGATTATGTGCGTCTTTTAGAAAAGGGACCTTCCAAAGTAAGCCCGCTCTGGATCCCCCTGATGATCTCCAATATGGCGGCCGGCAATGTCAGTATTGCATACGGCCTGAAGGGCAAGAACATTAACGTGGTAACAGCCTGTGCATCCGGCACACATGCAGTCGGCGAAGCATTCCGTACCATCCAGTACGGGGATGCAGATGTGATGGTTGCGGGAGGTACGGAAGCCGCAATCTGTCCCATCGGTGTCTCGGGCTTTACGGCGCTGACGGCGCTCAGTACATGTGAGGATCCGAAGACCTGTTCTCTGCCGTTTGATGCGAGACGCAGCGGATTTGTGATGGGTGAAGGTTCCGGCGTACTTGTTCTGGAAGAACTGGAACATGCAAAAGCGCGAGGAGCAAAGATCCTGGCAGAGGTAGTGGGCTATGGTTCTTCCGCGGATGCCTTCCATATCACCTCTCCGGCAGAGGACGGCTCCGGTGCGGCCAGAGCCATGACCAATGCTGTAGCGGATGCGGAAGTGACCACGGATGAGATCGATTATATCAACGCCCACGGAACGGCCACACATTTGAACGACCTGTTTGAGACCAGAGCGATCAAGCTGGCATTTGGTGAGCATGCTTATCAGATGAAGATCAATTCCACCAAATCGATGGTGGGGCATCTGCTGGGGGCAGCCGGTGCCGTGGAACTGATCACCTGTGTAAAGGAACTGCAGGAAGGTTACCTGCACCAGACGGTGGGCCTGCAGGAACGTGAAGAGGAACTGGATCTGGACTATTGTCAGGAAGCTTATCAGGGAGAGGTGCGCTATGCGCTGTCCAATTCCCTGGGCTTTGGCGGGCATAACGCCAGTGTGCTGCTGAAGAAGTACGAGGGATAAAAAATGGCGGTATATACAACGAAACAGATCATGGAGATCATCCCGCATCGCTCCCCGTTTCTGCTGATCGATACGATCGAGGAACTGGAAGAAGGCGTGCGTGCAGTTGGAAAAAAGTGCGTGAGTTTCAACGAACCGTATTTTGCGGGACATTTTCCGGGCAATCCGGTGATGCCGGGGGTGCTGCTCATCGAAGCAATGGCGCAGACCGGTGCCGTGGCAATGCTGGGCTTGCCGGCGTGGAAAGGCAAGACGGCGTATTTTGCGGGCATTGATAAAGCAAGATTTAAGAGAAAAGTGGAACCCGGGGATGTGGTTTTGTTTGAAGTAAAGATCATTAAGCAGAAAGGTCCTATGGGTGTGGCAGAAGCCGAAGCTACCGTAAACGGGGAACTGGCAGCAAAAGCGGAGATTTCTTTTGTGGTAGGAGACTGACAACAATGAGCTGGGTGAATATTTTTAACCGGAACAAACAAAAAGCAACAGAGAATACGACCGTTGAGAAACAGGAGGCTGCACCGGAACTGATCCGCTGCCCGAAATGCGGGAAAATGGTGGAAAAGCTGCGGGTGGCAAAACGCAGATATATCTGTTATGAATGCGAAGGATACTTTCGTGTAAAGACAAGCAACCGTATCCGGATGGTAACAGATCCGAATACCTTTGAAGAATGGTTTACCGAGGTGGAAGTAAGCAATCCGCTGGCGTATGAAGGGTATGAAGAAAAACTGGCGGAAGCCAGGGAAAAGACCGGCCTGAACGAGGCGTTTACGGTAGGTAAGTGCAAGATCTTCGGGGAGGATGCCGTGGTCGGTGTCTGTGATGCCCGTTTTATGATGGCCAGCATGGGACATGTGCTGGGGGAGCGTGTAACGGCAGCAATCGAACGCGCGACGAAGGAAAAACTGCCGGTATTCTTATTCTGCTGCTCCGGCGGGGCCCGTATGCAGGAAGGGATCATCTCCCTGATGCAGATGGCAAAGACTTCGGCAGCGATCAAGCGTCACGGGGAGGCAGGTCTGCTCTACAGCACCATTCTGACCGATCCGACCACCGGCGGTGTGACGGCCAGTTTTGCCATGCTGGGGGATGTGATCATGGCGGAGCCGGGAGCTCTGATCGGATTTGCAGGCCCCCGCGTGATCCGTCAGACCATCGGACAGGAACTGCCGGAAGGTTTCCAGACCGCAGAGTTTCTGGTAGAACATGGTTTTGTGGACGGCATTGTGGAACGGAAAAACCTAAAGAAGATGATGTACTTTCTGATCCATGCGCACCGCTGCACCGGCAAGCGCAGCTGGGCAGACTTTTCGGGTAAGGATTTCCATTTCCATATGACGGAGATCCTGAAGGAAAAGGTGTGGTACGACCAGCCCAAGACTGCGTGGGAAAAGGTAAAAGGCGTGCGTCAGATGGAACGTCCGTCGGCACTGGACTATATGGCGCAGATCTTTGATGTATTTGTGGAGGCGCATGGAGACCGTAATTTTGCGGATGATCCGGCCATCGTGGGCGGTGTCGGATTTATCGCGGATCAGCCGGTGACGGTGATCGCGGATGTGCGAGGCTCCAATATTGCGGAGTGTAAGGAACGTAATTTTGGTATGCCAAAGCCGGAAGGGTATCGTAAGGCGCTGCGTCTGATGAAGCAGGCGGAGAAGTTTAACCGGCCCATCGTAAGCTTTGTCAATACCTGTGGCGCATTCTGCGGGATCGAGGCAGAAGAGCGCGGACAGGGCGAGGCGATCGCAAGAAACCTGATGGAGATGTCGGATCTCAAGGTGCCGGTACTGTGCATCCTGATTGGGGAAGGCGGCAGCGGCGGTGCACTGGCAACGGCGGTCGGTAATGAAGTATGGATGCTGGAGAATGCGACCTATTCCATCCTTTCGCCGGAAGGTTTTGCATCGATCCTGTGGAAGGATGCGGGACGGGCCAAGGAAGCCAGTGAAGTGATGAACATCACGGCGCAGGATCTGAAGCGTTTAAAGGTCATCGAGGAGATCATACCGGAATTCGGCGGTGCAGGCAAAGACACGGCAGCCGGGATCGGGGATTACTTAAAGGAAAAGATCATGGCATTCCTGACAAAGTACGAAGGAAAAGATCCGGAAGAGATCGCGGCGGAAAGATACGAGCGTTTCCGGGCATTCTAAAAAAGGAAAAGATATTATGACGATAAAGATCAGCGGAACCGGCAGCGCGCTGCCGGAGAAGATATTGACAAATAAGGATCTGGAGCAGATGGTGGAAACATCAGATGCGTGGATCAGTGAACGCACCGGCATCAAGGAACGGCATATTGCGAAAGGAAGCTTCGCCTATGGGCGAAGCCATGAAGCGCCTCAAAGCCGGCGCGGGCTCCCTCAAGCAGAGCTTGAGGGCAGAGAAGAATCGGTAGCATCTCTTTCAGCGGAGGCCTGTCGGCGCGCGCTGGCGGATGCGGGCAGAACGGCAGAGGAAGTGGATCTGATCCTGCTGGCCACATGCTCGCCGGAGATGCTGCTTCCCTGCAGTGCATGCCAGGTACAGAGCGCGATCGGCGCGAAGAATGCGGTAGCGTTTGACATAAATGCTGCCTGTTCCGGATTTCTCTTTGCGCTGCAGACGGCGCATGCGTATATCGTTTCGGGAATGTACCGCAATGCCCTGATCATCGGAGCGGAGGTGCTCTCAAAGATCGTGGACTGGGAAGACCGCGGGACCTGTGTGCTCTTCGGAGACGGTGCCGGTGCGGTGTTTGTGGAAGCGAGCGAGGATGATCACACCGGGATCCTGAGTATGACAGCGGGCAGTGACGGCAGCCGAGGGGGAGTGCTGTATTGCAGGGAACGGTCCGTTGATTATGCTGATATATTTGAAGATCAGGGGATCCACATCTGTATGAATGGTGGTGAGGTCTATAAATTTGCAGTGCGTCAGGTACCGGACTGCATCGAAAAAGCATTGGCAAAGATCGATCTGGCACCGGGCGATATTGATCAGTTTGTGTTGCATCAGGCAAATCTGCGGATCATTGAGGCCATTGCAAAGCGGCTGCATGTCGGGATGGAGCATTTCCCGTACAATGTGGATCGTGTGGGAAATACCTCTTCTGCGGCCATTCCATTGCTCCTTGATGAATTGAACAAAAGTGGTAGAATACAAAAAGGGCAGCTTCTGGTGTTGTCCGGTTTCGGCGCAGGCCTGACGTACGGTGCCTGTGTAGTCAGATGGTAGGATTCATCTTAGGAAGGGGCCCACGAAGTGGGAAGGTTTCCTGAGATATTCGTAAGGGGGGACCCGCTTGCGGGGGGATTCCTTGCGATGTAGAGGTAGTATATGTTTTGATAGTTCAAATAGGTAGGAGTTAATCATGGCAAGGAAACCAACCGTGGCTTTGAACGAATTGCTGGTGAACCTGCTCAGCAAGGTGATGGATGCGGAATCCAAGGGAGTGATCACGGAAGAATTTCGGGATATCACGAATAATGATATGCATATCATAGAGGCCATCGGCGTAAAAGAGCCCAAGAATATGTCCCAGATCGCGGCAAAGATGTATGTCACAGTGGGAACGCTGACGGTCAATATGAACAGCCTGGAAAAGAAAGGCTATGTAGAGCGAAAGCGCAGTACCGAGGACAAGCGGGTGGTGCTGGTCACGCTGACGGAAAAGGGGCGCAAAGCCTTTTTCCATCACAGGGATTATCATAAGGCGATGATCCATGCGGCGGTGCGCGGACTGGAAGAAGACGAGATGCAGGCACTCATGAACTGCCTGAACAAGCTGGATAAGTTCTTTGAAGAAAAGCAGAAGGAAAGCAAATAAAAGCAAATAAAAGCACTTGCATTAAAGCCGGAATTGGTATAAAATATCAATGTTCGTTAAGAATGTGGGCTCATAGCACAGCTGGGATGTGCGTCCGCTTCACGTGCGGAAGGTCACAGGTTCGAGCCCTGTTGGGCCCACGAAAAAACTCCTGAGTTTTAAATTCAGGAGTTTTTTTTCGTTCTGCAGGCAGAACGCTATTTTAAACCCGATATCTTTCTTCCCGCTTGCACTTTACTTGCACTTGAACTGCTATAATCCTTGAAAAAGGAATAAAAGCAGTTTTTTCATGGATAATTCTTGGATACAAAAAGGATCTGTCCGTCGGGCATAGCAAAAAAGGAGCAGGGATATGGGAAAGAAAAATCAAAAAGCAGAAAATGAATATAACGGAATGATGACTCTGCAGCAGTTTCGAAATACGTTTCCGGAACTGGGACTTTCAAATGAGGGTTATAAGGAACTGTATGAGCATCTTTCGGACAGAGAGGCAGAGGAAGCTGTATTGTATATGGCGACCTCGGACCGGTCCCACTATATCTTTTCGGCATGGGATTCCCCACTTTCCAGAGGAGCATATCCCAGCAAACTTCCGCCGGAGGTAAGGATCACCGGAGATGCGGGACAGCTGCGCACATGGCTGGATCAGAACGAAAAAAATCTGAATGCCGCTGATATGGCTTTTGTGCTTAATCACATCGAAGTGATAAACAAATCCACGCGTCTGGCAGAAAAGGCCGATCAGGATCTTGCGGATGGAAAGGCACGGCCGGAGAAACCGGCGCTGATCACGGATGATAAGGGTTATCTGCGGCTGCAGATGCCTACACCCAGGGCGCAGAGCAGTTCCCAGGGTTGCTGGTCTGCTGTGATGCAGATGATCGTGGAGAGCCGCGGTAACAAAGAGGTGAGCCAGGAAGATATCCGTTCCTATCGTCCGGAACAGTATAAAATGCAGGATATCAGGAACGACTATATGAATCCGCCTTTCCCGGATCTGGATGAGACATACAACAAAGATGCCGGAAAAGTAGCACATGAAATGATGGATGCGATCCTGAAGCTTTCCCCCAATACTATGGTGCGCTCCATGAATATCGGCAGATACAATCCGTCGCACCCGGTGATCACTGGCAAGGGGATCACGGAGCAGGAGTACTATGCCAATGCAAAAGAACTGATGCGCCAGACCATCGAAAAGGCGATCATTATTGACCACTCGCCGGTGATGATCAAAGAACCGGGACACTTCCTGAGCGTCGTAGGTATTCAGGGAGATAAGCTGCTGATACAGGATTCCAGACAACTGAACGGCATGGGAGAGGACCGTTTGCGGGAGATTTCCCTTGATTATTTTGTTGAGAAGACGCTCAAACGGGATTATGAGGGGCTCCAGCTTTTCTGGGGATCCGATATCATGCTGGATCAGGAAGGAAAGATCATCGGCCTTCCGGATGAACAGACGGCCGTAAACGAACAGGGACAGGTACAGCCCAATGCAACGCAGATCGAAAACGGGCTTTTCGGAGCAAGTCTGACGGAAGGTTGGAGCATTAAACGTTTTGGCGGGAAGACAGAGCCGGCAAAAGGGCAGGAAAGCATTACCGAAGACGGGCTGTTCCGTACGGATATGGTATATCTGCCCAAAAAACTGAATCTGCGCGGTCTGAAAAAAGAGGCCGAACTTCGTACCCGGGAACAGGATGAATGGTTGAAATCAACAGCAGGCCTGTATTATGAGGAGATGCAGAAACTGAAAGGAGTATCCATTCAGGAGACGCTGGATCAGGGCTTGCAGGAGGCGCAGAGAAAGGCTGCGGAACGCGAGACGCAAAAGGCGCTGGAAAGACAGCATGAGGAAGAACTGCGGGCGCAGCAGGAGAAACAGAGACGGCTGGAAGAAGAGAATGCGAGGCGCCGTCTGGCGGAACTGACGGAAGAAGAGCGGTTAAGCGCAAAGAGGGAGAAGGAAAATGACCTGAATCGTGCTTCCGGTTATGTTCACGATCTGATGGAATATAAGCACGATGCACTGGATCTTTTGGAGGATCTTCGCAGGATCGGGGTAGATGAAAAGACGGATCCCAGGGAGTATACGGATCTGATCCGCGCGTTGGAAAACGTGGGCAAACTGAGTACAAAGAATACACCGGACGAGATCGGCAAGGCCGTAGATGCGCTTTCTTTGGCTTCCCGTCGCTGTGAAAGCTATTATCGTGACCAGAGACAGGATGACGAGGTACTGGATGCAAAAGATACCATGCGTGATGAGAATATCTCGAGATATGCAGGTACATCCCGTGAGAGGCGCGAGACATCCTTGTATGGCCAGATTTTACGTGGAACGGATCTGATCCATACACCGCTGGAAGAACTGGTTCAGACGGCATCGGTGGAATTGGACAGTCTGCAGACACCGGAAGAAAGGGTTGAACTGAGCACAGAAGCCGATCAACAGGCGGATAAGCTGGATCAATTCGTCCGGAAGATGCGTGACGAGAAAAAAGCTTTTGAGGGATTCAAAAAGTTTTTCGGAAGCGATTCCGAACAGTATACCCGCATGCTCGGTGCTTTGGACAAAGTATGCGGTCTGACCCGCGAAAACAATATGGTCGAAGTATATGAAGCCATCCAGGAACTGGATATTATGACGCAGGAATATCAGGCAAAGATCGATCTGGAGGATGGCGGCAAAAGGAGCACCGGAAAGAAACGCTACGAACACGCAACGGAGTTGCTCACAGCGATCGAAGACAGCGGGCTGTATAACGGGGATATGGATTACGGTTTCGATTTGACCCGCTCGCTGCGGGACCTGTCTGAAGCGGCGGCAGAAAAAAAGATGAAGGACGCAGGGTTTTACACCGCGACAGATAAGGATGTGCACGAAGCGAAGCGGTCGGTCTCTGAGATGAACGCGAAACAGCAGGAAACAGACCGCCTGCAGAAGGAGAGCAAAAAGAAAAATACAAAGAAAACATCCGATTCATCGGAGAGCACAAAAGCGGAGCGCAAAGTTCGTCTCAGTGTGGCTGCAATGGGTGATTTTGACGGATTGATGGAATATATGAAGGAGTTTGGCGGACTGGAACCCTACCGGGAGCAGGTCTATGCGCTGGATGCCCGTATGAACGCCGTGTATGATAAGGTGGACACGTCGAAAGCGGTAATGAAGGCGCAGACGGTGATCACCGGATCGGAGATGAAGGTATCGCAGCTACTTCCGGAATATGCGGATCCGATGATCGAGGGGCACGAGCAGTCACTTCATCTGGTAAAGAATATCCGTGCAAATAAGAAACTGATGCAGCAGGAACCGTTCCTGGATGCATATCTGAAATATTATGAACTGAATGAAGAGCGGGCCCTTTCGGACCGGAAGGATGCCTACAGCAATTTCGGCGATGCGTCTTCAGGGATGGCAGCCCAGTATCTGAAGATTTTTACACGCCTTCCGGATGGCGAGACCGTACGGAAAACGCCGGCTGTGTCAAAGATCATGGATTATCTGAATGCCTATACGGATCTGTACCGTCTGGAGTGGGAACAGAATGATCCGGCAAAAACGGATGCGCAGAAGCTGTATCCGGAGGTGTATCAGCAGAAACTGAAGGAAAAAACGGAAAAACTGCGGCAAACAGCGGAGCAGTGTGTTCTGATCACGGAGAAGGAATTTGAAGACCTTTACAAACAGATGGGGGATGAAAGACAGTTTCCTTCTTTTAAGATGTATACCCTGAATGATCCGAAAGCAAATCCGACGGCCGTGGTGAAAACGATCGAGGCAAGGCAGAGGCTGCTGGAGAGCGGAGTGACGCCGGAGGAAGCGACACTTCTGGTGGATTTTGCCCATCAGGTGAAATCCGTGCTGAGTGACCGTGGCGGATCCGGAAAGTCCATAAAAAAGATGCTGGAGCCGTTTAAGACTCTGACTATGGATCTGAAGGAACTGGCAGAGAACTGCCGAGAGAAATTTGAAAAGGGATTTTCTTCGACAGACGAAAAGAATGAGTTTTTCCGCAAACTGGGTGAGAGAGCGGCGGATTATATGAACAAGACCAGGCCGGAGCTGTTTCCGCCTGCGGATCCGCAGGATGAAGCACAGCAAAATGCCAGAAGAGTGACAGAAGATATGCTGGTTACGATGCGTAAATTCGGTCTGCTGGATTTTGGCGCTTTTTCCAGAGCGATCGAGATCGGAAACCGACAGAAAG
>JAFWRC010000085.1 GCA_017508825.1 Lachnospiraceae bacterium | reverse complement strand
TTGTTCACCTGTGCCAGGATCTCTGACGGTTTTACACCGACAACCGTTTTGTTCCGGATAATGGAAAGCGCAGACATCATAAAGAGCGATCCGGGCACGCCTTTGCCTGCCACATCTGCGATCACCAGCGCCAGGTGCGTAGCATCCACCTCAAAGAAATCATAGAAATCACCGCCTACTTCTTTTGCAGGATCCATCATCGCATAAATCTCATATTCCGGTGTAACGGGGAAGTCATGGAGCAGCATGCCGTTCTGGATCTTGGCTGCCAGTTCCAGCTCGATCGCCGACTTTTCCTGTTCTCCAGCCAGTTCCATATTTTCACTGGTATAACGGTCGATCTCGCGTACCATAGCGGCAATGTCATCCGCCAGCAGACCAAACTCGTTCTTTTGCCGGATCTTGCTCATTTCCGATACGACGGCATCGCTGTCTTTACTCTGAATATACTTATTCAGGGATTTTTTTATTTTACGCAGCGGGCGCACCGCTGAGAAATATACATAGAGCAGCAGTAACGCTTCCGATACTATGATAAATATCACAGATACGCGGGACAGTTTTGACGTCTGGTCCAGCATCTTGTCCTGAAAGACAGACCAGTCATACTTGATCACCAGAAGCCATCGCACCTGACCGTCCACCATGACCGGATACCCGCCGGCAAGACTTTCCTGCCCGTCTTCACGATCTGTGATATAAGCAATCTCCGATGTCCCGGTTTTCAGCATCTTCTGTACATCTTCATTGTTCCTGTAGTCTTCCCATTCCTCCCAGATTTCTCCGATGTGATACTCTTTCATATAGCCGGCATACCAGCCTTCTTCCATCAGATAGTGGTTGACCATATCGTGATCCGAAGCACTCGCATTAAACAGCAGCCGCCCGTCCCTGGCGCTCACCAGGAGGATCTGCTTGTATTGGAACCGTTCCTGTTCGTCAAACAGCGATATTAGAAGCGATGTATATACATCGCAGGCTGCATAATGCATCCATTTATCAGGAATCGCATCCCCGATCTCCTGCGGTGTTTTCCCGGCATCCTGCATAGCAAAGAACATCTCGTAATACTCGTTCAGATCCAGATTCCCCCCATAGTTAAAGACATCCGCTATGGAATTCAGATCATCCACTTCTTCATCTATATAATTCGTGAGTTTTCCGGAAATAAACAGCCCGATTTCGTCATCCTCAAACAGATGCTGGTAGAGATGATCCAGGTTTTCCTGAAGCTGTTCCTGCTTCGCCACCACATAGGTATAAATACCGACCATATACATCAGGCCGGAAAACGCAAGTGCCAGCAGGAGCGAATACGGCAGAGTCACACACATGATCTGAAGCAGCAGTTTCTTTTTTTTCTTTATCGTTTTTTTCTTTATCGTCTTTTTCTTTGCTGTTACTTCCGATATTGTTTTTTCGTGCGTTTTTTCGTTCTTTATGTCGTTCGTTTTTCCGTTCGTTTTTTCGTTCTTTTCTTCGTTAGCCAAGTCTGCCTCCGATGTTCCCGTTATGTTCTTCTTCCTTACCCGTATGATGATACCACCTTACGTTGGATTTTGCACTTCTATTTTGTTCCCGGTCTACCCTTTCGGCTTCATCCTGTCTTTCAGAGTTGCGATCATTGCTGCCCCGTCATTTTCCGTATCATTCATTCCCGGAAAACGGAATACGCTCTCGTCCTCCGCCTCTTCCTTCGCTTCCGGACGGATACCATCACCTGACGCATGCGGTTCTGCAAAGGACGATAATTTATCCAGATCACGCATCACATTGGAATTCTGCGAATAATACGGTTCTGTCCATCGATTCGTGATCGCCTCTTTTATACTTTCACAGCTTTTCTTCATTTGGGCGTATTCCAGATCGAAATAAGCCAGGTTCAAAATCCCATGCTCTTTCCATTTCGCATAGATCTCCTGACCGCCTTCAAAGGGAATACGGATCTTTTTTTCTTCATATTCCGTCGGTACGATCGTATCTCCTGCCATTCCGGCTTTTTCGCGCAGAGTAATGACATACTCATATAAGGTAACTGTTTTCGTATCGTTTTCCGCAGCTTGCTCAAAAACCGCCGGAACACATTCCATATCGACGGCAACATTCTCTTCCCCATAGGTATCCATGAACGCTTTTAGCTCTTCGGAAGCGATTGCCAGACCGCGCAGCCATGATAGCCGGTTCGCTGCATCCAGCAGGACATCCGCCAGGACGATAAAGGACATATCGCCTTCTGACAGATTTTTTTTGACCCGGATCTTGCTGAAGCCGAAAAATTCCGGTGCATCGGTTATGTGTACCTGTCCTTCCCGGTTTTCCCATACCCGGTAAGAATTCAGATGGTCCTTGGTCGCAGGGGATCCGAGCCGGATCTTTTCCGGTCCGAAAAGATGCTTTGCACTTTTCTCCCAGGCTTTGAATATAATAACCGTCAGGAGCGATCCGAAAATAATGCCGGAAATACCGGCGGTAAAAAGCCAGCCGCCAAAAAAACGCAGGGTCAGGATCGTCATTACTGCATTGGCACACCACGTGAATACATGCCCTTTGCGCCGTGCCGCTTCATCTGCGACATAACCGCTCTGGCCCCCTTTCAACACAGTATTCACACAGAATTCATCCCTGTAATCCAGGATATTATCCAGGACCTTCGTTATTTCTTCGCTGTTATATTCCGAATATGTGATCTTCATAATTAATACCTTATCCCGTCTGTTTAAAAGTATTATATCATGTTTTTCCCGGAACCTGCCCGAAATTCCGACGGACGTTTTCCGGTAAGTTTTCCGAATTGACGTACAAAATGCATATCCGACGCATAACCGCAAAGATGCGCGATCTGTTTGATGCTGTGATCCGTCGTAGACAACAGATACTTTGCACGTTCAACCCTGGCCGTGATCACATCATTCACCGGTGTTACACCAAAGAGTTTTTTGTAAGTATGTGCCAAGGAAGACGGACTCATCGCCATCGCCCCGGCGATCGCAGGGATACTCCAGTCCTGTGCAGGATCATTATATATTCCGATTCGCAGCGCCGCCAGTTTTTCATAATTTGTTCCGATCCGCGCTTCGGCAGGCCGGTGCAGTTCTTCGCTCAGTTTTAAAAAGAACAGATGCAGCAGCAGATTAATCGTTTCCGCCTTATGGGAATGATCAAAAAAATACTCATGGCAGAGCATTTCCAGGATTTTTGCCGGTTCCGAAAGATTTCCCGGATACAGCAGCCGGTCAAATCCGATCTCAAGATCCTTAAGAAATCGGATATCCTCCTCGCTATCCGGCAGGAAATGAAACCAGTCGTTGCCGAACCGCTCCCCGTCCGCCCGGTAATACTGCGGTGTGCCCTTTTGATACAGGATCACATTTCCGTCAGCTGCTGTCATTTTCCCATCCGGCAGTTCAAAGACTGCCTTGCTTTTGATCAGCAGTATAAGATAATCTCCGGAGCCGGTCGGCCTGTGGATAAAAAAATCCGGATCATGCCAGTGATTGATCCCGATATTTGTGATATGCATAAAGTCTTCCTCCTCCGCTATCATAACACATCCTGTCGTTTCGGTCGATCCCGTTTTTCCGTAAATACTTTTTTTCTTTGCAGAATATGTCAGTAATCTTGCAGGATATTCCATTATATCTCAGCAGTGAAAATGATAGAATACAGAAAAACTTTAAACCAACACATATTATGGAGGTATCCTGATGAAAGCAAAGTTAACACTTAACAAGAGTAACATCATCGCTCAGATCGATGACCGTCTCTACGGCTCCTTTATCGAACATCTCGGACGTGCTGTCTACGGCGGCATCCACCAGCCCGGCCAGAAAACAGCGGATGATATGGGCTTCCGCAAAGACGTGCTGGATCTGGTCAAGAAGCTGAATGTTCCGATCGTTCGTTACCCCGGTGGCAATTTTGTGTCCGGATACAACTGGGAAGACGGCACCGGCCCTAAGGAAAAGAGACCCCGCAAGCTGGAACTGGCCTGGAGCACCATCGAGACCAACCAGGTCGGTATCGACGAATTCCAGGAATGGGCAAAGCGCGCCGATACCGATATCATGATGGCCGTCAATCTGGGCACCAGAGGAGCCGATGAGGCCCGCCAGCTCGTGGAATACTGCAATCTGGACACCGACACCTATTATGCTGATCTCCGCCGTAAAAACGGCTTCGAGAAACCCTTTGGCATCAAACTGTGGTGCCTCGGAAACGAAATGGACGGTCCGTGGCAGATCTGCCATTTGACCGCGCAGGAATATGCCCGCAAAGCCTGCGAAGCGGCAAAGGTAATGAAATGGACCGATCCTTCCATTGAGCTGGTTGCCTGCGGCAGCTCCCATAAGGATATGCCCACCTTCGGCGAATGGGAACGCACCGTACTGCGCGAGTGCTATGAGAACATCGATTATATCTCCCTGCACAACTACTACGGCAACCGCAACGATGATACCCCGGGCTATCTTGCCCAGGCAGTCAATATGGACGCTTTCATCCGGACCGTTGCCGATATCTGCGATGAAATCAAGGCCGAGAAAAAGAGCGACAAGACCGTCAATCTCTCCTTTGATGAATGGAATGTATGGTTCCACAGCAACGAGCAGGATAAGCAGATCCCGCGCTGGTCCATCGCGCCGCATCAGCTGGAGGATATCTACAATTTCGAAGATGCTCTCGTGGTCGGATCCCTGCTGATCACGCTGATCAACCATTCGGACCGCGTCAAGATTGCATGCCTCGCACAATTAGTCAATGTCATCGCTCCGATCATGACCAACGACGACGGCTGCTGGCTGCAGACCATCTTCTATCCGTTTATGCACGCTTCCGTATACGGTCGCGGCAAAGCTGTCAGCATCGACATTGCCTGCGATACCTACGATACGGAAGAACTGAAAAAGGTTCCGTATGTGACCGCCGCAGCGACGGAAAACGAAGCCGGCGAGATCACCGTATTTGCCTTAAACCGCTCTCTGGAAGATTCCGCCGAGATCGAAGGAAACGGCTTTGACGGTATGAAACTCATTTCCCATACCGTGCTCAACTGCGACGATATGAAGGCAGTCAACTCCTATGAAGATCCCGAACATATCGTCCCCGCCGAACTTCCGGTTACCGACAAGATCCTGCTCCCGGCTCACTCATGGAACGTGCTGCGGTATACGAAAGCATAAGACATCTCTTATTAAAGACTTGTATGTAAAACCTGTATTTAACAAAATACCTGCCCGGCTTTTCTCGCCGAGGCAGGTATTTTTTCACATTCTCATATTTTCATATTTTACACCTTTTACGCTTCAGCGATCGCGATACGGTTGATTCGTTCCACAAATTTTTCCACTTTATCCATATCCGGATTGTCCGGAAGCGTGGTCTTAGCCGCCGCTTCATCCAGTTTCCGCTCATATTCCTCCAGGATTTCATAGAATGCCGGTGAAAAGGTACCATCCGCCTGCATATAGTCACCTCTGCGGATTGCCAGAAGCAACGGCAGATCATCCACCCTGCGGGTGCGGATCTCGCCCTTTTCCAGAATGTCGATGGCCATCATAAACAACCGGACCAGATGCATAGCGTGTTTATTCAGATGATTATCATCCTTCTTTTTGTTTCGCTTGCCGATCTTATCGTAATCGCGGACCACGGTACGCATAGCACTCCACATATCCGTGTAATCCCGCAGGGGCAGATGCTTATACTCCGCATCCACAAAGATCTCGGTATCCAGCTCCGTATTCTCCGCTTCATCGATGTAGAGTTTCACACTGCCCTTTTCATACGCGCTATATCTGCGGTTAAAATCCTCCAGCGAATTCAGGACCGATTTTAAAATATGCTTTTCCCTCTCGCCCTGCGGCAGTGTATCTCTGGCAATGGCATTCTGCAGCCTCCTGAGCTGCGCATCCGCATATCCGCCAAAAGACCGGATCGCACGCTTGGAAAGAAAGAGCCTGCTGTTATCGATCAGTTCCTGCCCGAGATCCGTTTTGATCAGATACTGTTCTTCATCCAGTCCCAGAATCTCACAAGTATTGGGATTGCATTCCAGCAGCAGTCCGACCATTTTGTTGAAACCGTAGATCACGGTATCCGTCTTATCATCTTCATACTGCTCAAACCTGGTAAGTCCAAGCAGATCCGAAGGAAGCATCATGGTCACACCGCGAAAATCGATATCACTGCCCTCACGATTGGTTCCGTATGCATAACTTCCGCCAAGACCAAGCAGCATGATCCGGTTCTTCAGATGCTCATTGGTCCGCAGGAAATCATATTCACTTGAATTCATCAATGCCTTAAAATCCATTTGTTGCTCCTTTTCGGATCTGTTCAAAGATCTTCATCGCTTTTCGATAATAGACCTCTTCCGCGTGTTCCATCGCATATTTCGGTGTAACCGTTGCATCCGCAAGTGTTTCAATCCGGGTGATCCCGTAATCACGGATCCGCTCATATCCTTCGCCGGCGCACCCGCACAGCGCTATACAGGGGATCCCTGCCTTCTTTGCGCGCAGTCCCACGCCCTGCACTGCTTTGCCCTCCAAGCTCTGTCCATCGATCCTTCCTTCCCCGGTGATCACGTAATCCTCATCCCGGATCAGCAGATCAAAGTCCGCCAGATCCAGTACGGTTTCGATCCCGGATCTGAGTTCTGCATTCAGAAATATCTTTAAAGCTGCACCGCTGCCTCCTGCCGCGCCAGCTCCCGGGATGGTATCCGGATCGATGCCGTATTCCCGCAGAATGACATCCCGATAATTCTGCATTCCTGCTTCCAGTTCTTTAAGCATTTCCGTCGTGGCGCCTTTTTGCGGTCCGTAGGTATAGGTTGCCCCGTTCTCTCCGCAGAGAGGATTTTTCACATCGCACATCACCGTGATCTGCGCAGATCGTGCCTCCGGGATCAGACCGGATGTATCGATCTTATCTACATTCTCCAGATTTGCTCCGCATCCCTTCAGTTCGTCCCCGTTCCGGTCTAAAAAACGTATGCCTAAAGCCTGCGCCATTCCCAGGCCGCCATCATTTGTAGCAGAACCTCCGATGGCAACCGTGAGGTTCCTGTATCCCGCCTGCAAAGCTTCCCGTATCAGTTGACCTGTGCCGATACTGCTGCTTTTCAGCGGATTCCTTTTTTCTGCCGGAACCAGGGTCAGTCCGGAAGCCTGTGCCATCTCAACGATCGCAGCTCCGTTCTCAAACACTCCGTAACAAGCCTCGACTTTTTCATACAGCGGCCCCTCTGCCGTCACCGGCACTTTACGCCCCGCCCGGACACTGAGCAGTGCATCCAGCGTTCCTTCCCCGCCATCCGCCAGGATCACCGGAACACATTCACATCCGCCAAAGACTTCGCCGGCCGCCCTTGTCAGGATTTCCGATATTCGTTTGCTGGATAAGGATCCCTTAAAAGAATCCGACGCAAATACCAGTTTCATATTTTTCTTATCCGTTTCGTCTTATATACCAGCTGTAACCACTGAAAACCAGTGTTTTATCTCCGTTTTTAAAGAAAGGCTTCAGAGTATCATGCAGCCAGATCCGTGCAGCCTTTTCACTCAGAGTTCGTTTTTCGATCTGAAAATTTACATTGGACTGGATCAGCATAAAATCTACAAGATCCTCATGGGAAAATGTCCACTCCATCTCATAACTGACCTGCTTCTCCATCACAAATCCTTCCGGAAGATCCGCTTGCGTCCAGACATTTTCTTTCCTGAATGGTTTCGGAAACTTCGAAAGATACGCTTCCTGATACCAGTTAGTAAACTCCGGTGTACCGCTCATCCGGTCTGTAATGCCGAAATCATAGATCACCAGCAATCCGCCTTCCTGCATCCCCTCGGCCATCTTCGCAAGAAAACGTTTCTCATCGATCCAGTTGATACAGCCGGCAGCTGTAACGATATCGTATTTTACTTCCGGCGTGATCGTCTCTTCCGCCTTCGCCGTATAGAAGGTATATGCGCTGTCCCCGGCGTACAGTTTTTTGCACACACGGATCATGGCATCCGAGATGTCCGTTCCGGTTACCTGATCACAGATCAATCGCAGAGCCTTGCAGATAATCCCGCCCCGCATCCGACATCCAGTCCGTTCCGAAAGTGATATCCCGGCTGCAGTCCGCAGTCATCCGTGATCCGTTCGATCACATTTTTATGCAGCCATGGCCGTTTCGCATAACCCTCAGCGATACGGTCCGAATCAAATGTCAGCTTGCCATCTTCGATCATTTGGAGGATCTTGTCATAATCGTCTTTCCACCCTGAAACCTCTGTATCCCGAATCAATGATTTCATGTTTTCGATCTGTTTCACAAATTTTTCTTTACTGATCTTTTTTTCATAATCATCATCATAGAGATCATTTTCGATCCACTGATACTTCTCATAAAAGTCTCCGTCCGCATCGATCCCCCACTCATACACTTCCAGCGGTCCGAAACATTTCATAGAAATCACGACGATCCGCCCGTCCTGATCCGGCGTAATCCGCGGTGCCGAATAGAACCAGCTTCCCACACATAACTCTCCGGAGATCACTTGCTTTGTATTATCTATATCTTTCATTTATGTATTCCAACCTAAATATGTTTTCGTTCCGATTTCTGTGCCAATCGCCTGATCGTCACGAGAGTATTTCATAAAATACCGCATTCAACCCCCCCAGGTCTTTATTATGATCATCCGGCATCGTATCCGCGATCTCCTTCTGCTTTACAAGTTCCGTTTCGATAAAACTCCGGATCTCCGGTATCTGCGGATTTTCTTCTTTTTCGGTCGTACGCTTTTTGATCTCCAAAAGCTCGTCAATTGCCGCTCGTAATTCCGGCTCCAACTCCATCTTCAACAGCTCATCAAACAATACCGGCGGCGCTGCATGATACTTTTCGATATATTCCGCGGCCAGCAGGGGACGCAACGCATAAAAATACTTCTTGTATCTTACAGTTTCTCCCTGCAGATATTCCGCATAAGTATTTTTCGCTGTTCCGTAATAGTGCCCGATTGCTGACTTCTCCGAAAAATATGCCTCCGAAACTTTACGGACTTTTTCCCAGTCCTCCGTTGTCCGGTAAACGATTGGCGATCCGCTCCATTCAAACAGCGTAGCATTTCCCCTGACAAACTGCTTCAAAGCCTTCTTCAGATCCCAGCCGTTGATGTCAAGAACCTCGTCCAATTGCCAATCGATCGTATCCTTCGGTTCATCAATGCGCAGATAGTCCTCTTTTCTTCTCACATATACAAAGCGGACATCATAATCACTGTCCGGAGACGCAAATCCCCAGGCACGGCTTCCGGACTCTATGGCATGCAGGATCCGCACA
>JAFWRC010000084.1 GCA_017508825.1 Lachnospiraceae bacterium | reverse complement strand
GCCGATACCACAGGCATTTTCAAACAAACGGAGATGCAGAAAGAAAAGGCTTCCGAGGTGATCCTGCAGGCGGACAAAAACGCAGATCTGGACTTTGACAGCGTCGATCACGAAGCGAAGAAACAGGCGGAGCAGGCAGGGCGTATGTCCTACAAGCCCGTGCGCGGCAAGCTGAAAATGGAGAATTTGGAGAGTATCCCCCATGCCGAGGTAGAGGAAAAACAGCCGGAAGTCAAGGAAGAAAAGAAACCGGAAAAACAACCGGAGAAGCAGCCGGAAAAAGAGCAGACCTCCGGGCGGAAGAGCTTTTCCTTAAAGGACGGCAGCAAGATCTCCAAAAAACTTCTGGACGGTGTGGCACATGTCGAGGTAGACGAAGCGGTGCTGCAGAAACAGGAGGAGCAGCCGGCCAAGACCGAAGAAAAGCCGGTAAAGGAAGATACTGCAAAAGAGGAGCCGTCAAAGGAAGAAAAGTCTGCAGAGCTGAAGAAGCCGGACTTTGAGATGGGACCGAACATCAAGAAGGCATTTAAACTCATGGATCTGATGGAAGACATGCTGGGCCATACCGGCAGGGGGCATAAGAATTCGGATAAGTACGATTCCATGATGTCTGCTATGGGCGATGTGAAGAAAACTCTAAGCGAGGAGCTGGGCGGAAGTTTCGGTTCCCTGATGCGCGATTTCGGTGAGATGGCGGCGTTTAAGGATGTGATGCGTCCGGGCGGTCCGATGGATCTGGCGATCGGACAGCAGCTCGCGGAAGTGGAAAAGAAGACGGAAAACTATATCCGGGAAAAGACCTTAAATGGCAATAAGCGCAATATGGGCTCCGGTCTGGGCAACACGCGTATCAAGGACGCGCTGGATGCCATGGACGTGATGAATCCCGAACGGGCGAAAGAACTGGGAGCCAATATCGACATCAGCGTCAAGCAGGGCAAGGCAACGAAAAAGATGAGCTACAACGAATTGAACGAGCGCCTGAAAGAGGGCGATGAAAAGGCGGCATCCAAGGAGAAGACAAAGGAGAACGCCGATAAGAAGCGCAAAGAGCGGGATACATTGAAAAGAGATCCGCTGATGAGTAAAGAGGAAAAGTCCAAGCAGCATGGAATGCGCATAAAGTAAGGGAAGGCAGGGCGGTTATTCATGGAGCATATGGAGCAGAAAAAACTGGAACTAACGGTGATCGCAACACTGGAAAATTACGACCGGGTGGCGGAATTTGTCGAAGGGGAGCTGGAGATCCGCGAGGTACCGATGGCAGCCCAGGCACAGATCGTGATCGCGCTGGACGAGATATATACCAATGTCGCAAAGTATGCTTATGCGGACGATCCGGGAGAAGTGACGGTGCGTTTGGATTTTACGGAGCAGATCACGGAAGTGAAGATGACCATTATGGACTGCGGCATTCCCTATGATCCCCTGAAGCGCCCGGATCCGGATGTATCCCTGGAGGCGGAGGCACGCCAGATCGGAGGCCTTGGCATCTATATGGTCAAGCAGATGATGGAGGAAGTCAGTTACGAATACCGTGGCGGAATGAACATCCTGCGAATGCGCAAGATGTTTTAATGCAAAAAAAGAAGACAGGTGGCGAAAGCCATCTGTTATTTTTTGATAGGAACGGGCGGAAACTTGCACTATGTTTGCACTTTACATGATATAATGGAATATGGTGGAAAAGGCAGATTTTGTGTGCCTATGACCGGAGGGAGAACAGATGAGGAAAATCAGGAATTGGGTGATCGGGGGGATCGAAAATAAGGTTTTCAACCTGGTGTTATTTACGGTTGCCCTGATCGTTCTTGTATTTTCACTGGTGATAGGGCATCAGGCACGGGAACTTTCCAGACGCTCCGCTGAGACAAACGAAAAACAGCAGCAGAGCATGGAACAGATCTCTACAGCGACCATGCAGGGTGTGATGGATGCGACAATGAACAAAACGGCGCTGCTCCAGGCGGATGTGGCGGATGGAATGTTCAACGAGACCAAAAACGACGTGAGCATGCTGGCCGATTATGCGGCAAAATTGTATGCGGATCCGGATGCATTTCCGTATATCGAGATGGAACAGCCGTCGGATTTTTCCGGAAAGAGCAATGTTATCACCTGGTTGCATGCCGAGGGGATGGATATGGCATCGGAAGAGGTGCTTGCAGAGACAGGACTGCTGGGAAACCTGAATGGGATGATGCTCTCCCTTCTGGATAATTCGGAGTATCCGGGAGCATGTTACATCGCAACACCGTCGGGACTTACGCTGATGTGCGATAACGCGGCTTCCAGCAAAGAAAGCGCGGATGTGGATTTCGTTTTTGACTCCAGACCAAGACCTTGGTATGTCGGGGCTTGTGAGGCAAAAGAACGGTATTTTACCGGGATCGAGAGGGATTATTATACGGATCGTATCGGTATTACATGTTCCGTTCCGGTCTACCATAACGGCAGACTGATGGCGGTGGTCGGCGGAGATCTGTTTCTTGATAATATGGAAAAAGGGATCAAGGACAGCGACAGTGACAGTGGTTTCCGTTTTATTGTAGACAGTAACGGGCATGTGATCTTTTCACCAAAAACAGACGGGATCTTTCGGGTAAGGCCATCATCCGAGGCTCCGGATCTGCGCAGTGCGGAATATGGGGCACTGGCGGAACTGGTGAAAGCCTCTCTGCAGGGAAATGGCAATGTGTCGGAAATACCGGTGGGCGATGAGATCTATTATATGACCGGGGCACCGATCCATAGCGTTGGCTGGGCAGAGATCGTGGTCGCATATCGTGATACGGTGCAGCAACCCACCCAGATGATGCAGGGTACGCATCAGATGATCCTGGATCAGGCAACCGAGGATTACCGGAAGGGGATCGCCGGATCCAAGAGATTTATGATCATTCTGCTGCTTATTCTGAGTATTATGGCGTTGGGCAATGCGATCATCCTGGCAAAACGTATCGTACGTCCGCTAAACCGTATGACCAGGCGGATCGCGAACCTGACCGGACAGGATCCGGCGTTTGATATGCTGGATGAGTACCGTACCGGGGATGAGGTGCAGGTACTGGCAGAATCTTTTGCAGATCTTTCCAAGCGTACCAGAGAGTATATGGCGGAGAATCTGCGGATCACTGCAGAGAAGGAAAGGATCGGGGCAGAGCTGAATGTAGCGACGCGTATCCAGGCGGAAATGCTGCCGGGGATCTTTCCGCCTTTCCCGGAGCGGAAGGAATTTGATCTGTTTGCCAGTATGAATCCCGCAAAGGCCGTGGGCGGTGACTTTTATGATTTCTTTTTGATCGATGAGGACCATCTGGCCCTGGTGATGGCGGATGTATCCGATAAAGGTGTGCCGGCGGCATTGTTTATGGTGATCACCAAAACACTCATCAAAAACCGCGCGCAGATGGGAGGCGGACCGGCCGATATCCTGTCTGATGTGAACCGGCAGTTATGTGAAAATAACAGGAGCGGTCTGTTTGTTACCGTTTGGCTGGCAATCCTTACGATCTCCACGGGAAAAGGGCTGGCGGCGAATGCCGGTCACGAACATCCGACCCTGCGCAGGGCGGACGGATCGTATGCGTTTATCCGTTATAAGCATAATCCGCCGGTGGCACTGATGGAAGATATTCCGTATACGGAGCATCCTTTTGAAATGCATCCCGGAGATTCGCTTTTTGTGTATACCGACGGTGTAACGGAAGCGGCAACGAAGGACAAGGAGTTATTCGGTGAAGAACGTCTGCTGGCGGCACTCAATACCGAGCCGGACGCTGATCCGAAGCAGGTACTGGATATTGTGCGTTCACAGATTGCAGAATTTACCGGGGATGCAGATCAGTTTGATGATATGACGATGCTGTGCATGAAATATTATGGATGAATCACGATTTCCGTTGAGAAGCGTTGTATTTCGCCGGTATACGTCTTTTGCCTTCTCTGCAAAGGGAAGCCATGAAAGAGTGCTTGCACATTGTTTGCACTTTGTATGATAAAATAGTCCTCATAGAATAGCAGTTACGTTGTAATTATTCTGAACAGTTAAGTCGCATTAGGAAATATATTTACAGGAGGGCAATCATATGGCAGAAGCGATCCTGACGGATGAACAGAAGGCATTATTGGATAAGCTGCGCAGAAAGCTGGGACAGACATCGGATTCGGATCACCGGGAGGAAGATCTGAGGCTGTATCAGATGCTCGGGGAGTATTCTTCGGAGAACAGCGCCGGCAAAGGCGCGAAGAAGCAGAGTCAGAAAGATGGTGATCTGCATGCGCTGCTGCGGGAACTGAAGGAGTATATCCGGAGAAACGGTACTGAAGGGGAACTGTATACGGACGCCATAGATCTGCTGCAGGCTCTTGCGCCGGAACAGGTTGCAGAGGCTAAGCGCGGCGCGGAAAAGACCGATGAGAAAAAAACACGGGAAGCAGAAGAAGCAGCGAGACTGGCAAAGGAACGTGCACAGGAACAGGCAGAGTGGCTGGGCTTACCAAAGCCCGAGGACAGGGACGGTAACGGCATCCCGGATGATATGGATGCGTGGCTGGAAAACCGTGAAAAAAAGACGGAAGAGAAGGAAAAGAGCGGTAATATCGAAGCAGACAGTAAGGAGGCCGGACTTGGCGGTTTGCTGGCAGAGGGCGTGAAAAAGCTGACGGAATCGGAGAACCGCCGCAAACTGGAGCCGGAGGAAGTGAGTGAGCTGCTCAGGGGAGAGGCAAAACCAAAGCACGTAAGAGCAGAGAAGAACGTGGCTCAGAAAGATACCGGGTTGAAAAAAGACGATGAAGTGATGAACCGCAATATCGCGATCACACCGAAGAAAAAATAAATGATCCGTTTTGAAAAAACATAAATATACAACCGGAGGAGAACAGTTATGGGGGAAGTAACAGTACAGGTAGCAGGACCGGGATCGATCGGTGAGTTTATAGTGAATCACATCTCGGATTTTGTGGTCTACATGATGTTCAGTGCAGGCATGTTTTTTATGCTGCAAAAAGCAAAGGTAAAGAAGCCGTGGCGGGCGTTTGTACCGGTTGTTCGGTTTCTGTGTCTGGGCAAGCTGATCCGGCGGGAAAAGGATTGCCGCGTCTATCTGTGGCTGACGCTGCTTCTCTATGTAATCTTTTATCTGACCGGAACCATTGATCTGCAGAGCTTGATGGAAACCGTGAATACAGCGGAGACTACCGAAGAGGTTTTGACGAGCGATGCCCGCTTGCTGCTTTTTTGTGTGGCAGGTGCGATGGCAGTGGCGCTGGCGCTGCTGATCTATCAGATCCGTATCTGTCTGGGAATATGTTCTACCTTCAAAAGGCGTAAAAGATGGATACTTCTGATGATCCTGGGGTGGCCATTTTCGGAGTTTTGCTGGTCGCTGGTCATGCTGATCTGGGGCTTAAAGAAGAGCTTTGTACCGTACCTGCCGGAGGAAGATACCGAAGAAGGCGCGGCGCTCAGCGGCGCGGAAGCCAGGCTGCTGGCGGATGGTCTGACCGTAAATATCAAGGAACGTCTGGCTAAGGATGGATTTCATGAAAAACGTCTGCTCAGAGATATCCATCTGAGTATTCCCAAAGGACATATGGTGCTTCTGCTCGGTGGTTCCGGTGCAGGTAAGACAACGTTTTTAAATGCCGTGACCGGATATGAACCGGCGGATGCAAAGATCATGCTGGGGGGCAAGGACATCTATAAAGAATATGAACTGATGAAATACGATGTGGGGTTTGTGCCGCAGCAGGATCTGATGCGCGGCAACGATACCGTTCTGCGTACCCTGAGCGATGCAGCCGCTATGCGTCTTCCCGACAATATGAATGCACGTGCCAGAAAGAAGAGAGTGCAGCATGTGCTGGAGAGTTTCGGGCTTTCCATGCTGCAGGATACGCTGGTGGATAAGCTTTCCGGCGGACAGAGAAAGCGTCTGTCCATTGCGATGGAGTTTATATCCGACCCGAGCCTGTTTATTCTGGATGAACCGGACAGCGGACTGGATGGCGTGGTGGCGAGAGGTCTGTTTGAGAAACTCCGGGCGATCGCAGATGAAGGTAAGATCGTAGTGGTCATCACCCATACGCCGGATCGAGTCATCGATCTGTTTGACGACGTGATCGTGCTGGCAAAGGATGTGGACCGTACCGGCCGCCTGGCGTATTACGGACCGATCAAAGAAGCCGGTGAATTCTTCGGCAAGGACTCTATGGAAGGGATCCTGCTTTCCATCAATCAGAAAGAAGAGGGTGGCGAGGGCCGTGCCAATGAGTTTGTAGCGCTGTATGCACAGCAACTGCAGGCGGAAAAAACGGAGAATGCAGATGACGGAAAGGCAGGTGCGGCAGAATGAGTGCAAAAGTAAAATCCTTTGAAGATATCCGGAACATTCCCAAAGATGAGCTTCGTTATAAGGGACGCGGACAGCAGATCCTGATCTATCTGGGCAAACTGTTCCGTATGTTTGTATTCCAGAGTGACTGGAAGGTGCTCCCCATGGCAGCCGTGATCGCGGGCCTTGTGTGTTATGTGGTCGGCGCCAATCTGTTTAAGAACATGGAAGGGACGCTGCTTGGAACGTTTGCGATGTCCTGCATCTGTATCTGGAACGGTTTCTTCAATTCCATCCAGGTGATCTGTCGTGAACGCGCCATCATCAAGCGCGAGCACCGTGCCGGCATGCACATTTCTTCCTATATTGCAGCGCATATGATCTATCAGGCATTTCTCTGTCTGGGACAGACCGTGGTAACTCTTAGTGTCTGCCGGCTGATGAAGGTGGCATTTCCGACCAATTCCCTGGTGACAGGCAGCGCTATGCTGGATATGGCCATCACGATCTTTTTGACAACCTACGCATCGGATATGATGTCGCTGATGACGTCTGCCATTGTACGTTCGACGACGACGGCGATGACCGTGATGCCGTTTCTGATGATCTTCCAGCTGGTTTTTTCCGGGGGCTTTTTCTCCTTGGAAGGCACGGCTCAGAAAATAACAAATCTGACGGTGGCCAAATGGGGCCTGACGGCATTCTGCGCGCAGGGCAATTACAACGATCTGCCTATGGTCTCATTATGGAAGACCATGAATCAGATGAAAAATGTAGAGTATGAAGGAATGTATCCGGTAAAGACGGCGATGGATCTGATCGAGCAAAGCGGCGGGCAGGAGCAGCTGATGCTGGAGTGCGCAAAATACAATCAGAACCCAAAGTACGAATCATCGATGGATAATGTACTGAACTGCTGGCTGCGGCTGATCCTGTTTATCGTGCTGTTTGCCTGTATCGCGGTGGGATTTCTGGAATACATTGATAAGGATAAGAGATAGCAGAACGGCGGAGTTGAGCATGCGGGATACGGGTTCGGAACAACTTTTTTTGCAGGCTGCAGAATGTGCCGGATGGCAGGTGGAGGATGCTGCGGTCAGAAAACGTCTGGAGACACTGTACCGGGAATATCTACGGCTATGTGTGGAGGATACGGAGACAGTTCTCCCGGAAGAAGTGCGTCGTACATTCACGGGAGCGGACTGGAATGATGAAGATGTGGATGTGGAAGATGAGGATCGGTCCATCGCAGAACTATCGGACTGGACGGATAAGGAGGATGCAGCAGTTCCGGACAGTTCGCCGGCAGCTGAACGGGCAAAGGGCGCGGCAGAGTATTTTGCTTTACTGCGGGAAGTGACGACGGAAGCAAAGCGAATCCTAAAAGATCTGGAGGAGACTTTTTCAAAGGGAAAGACCGGGAATACAGCAGAAGACCAGGCAATGCTGAAAACATTGCGTGTTGTAGCCAGGCTGGATCAACGAAGTACGCCGGGGGATGCGGAAGCAGCGCTGGCTTCTCTGGAAGAAGCGGCGTATCAATGCATGGTCGGCAAGAAAGGTTTCTTCGGGATCCGAAACAGCGTGATGCAAAAGACGCAGGAACTGGCGAAGGAAGGCTGGGCGCTGGCCGGGCAGGCACAGGTGGATCTGGATATCAGTGTTCTTCCGCCCGAGGATCCGAAAAGCCGGATCGATCCGGATCTCCCTTTGATCCGGCAGATGGAACAGGATCCTAATGCGGTGCAGGTGCCGAATGCATCGGGACGATTGCAGAGGCTGGTCCGTTTTGATGATCTGCAGGCAGATCTCAGATCCCAGGAGCAGAAACGGCCTTTTCGAAAATAAGTCCTTTTTCGGTGGGAGGTAAGGAGAGCAGGTATGGCAGTTTCATCAATGAGCGAATCGCAGAAACAGATGCTGGTCAAGCTTCGCAGAAGGCTGGAGATGAATCCGCAGGTTATGGTATATGAAGAAAAAGCGCGCTTTTACCGTGCTCTGGAAACACTGGAAGATTCACAGGAACCGGATGCGGTATCGGTGGCACAGGATCCGGCGGCATTGCAGGTATTGCTTGCAAGTCTTCGTATGCTGGTGATCCGCCTTGGAAAGCATCATGGTCTCTATCAGGATGTGCTGGATGCACTGCGAAGCATTGCGCCGGAGATGGCGGGCGAGACAGAACGGATCGCAGAGCAGGAGGAGCAGCAGCGGATCCGGGAGGTGGAGCAAAGCGTCAAAACAGCACAGGAGCGGTTCGGAGAGCGCTTTCCCTGGCTTATGGAGCAGCTGACGACGGCACCGAAGGAAACGGACGGACAAAACGAAATGAAAGCAGACAGGCATTTTGTTTCCTATGTTTTTGATCACCTGCTGACTGCAATCGACCGGGAAGAACTGAATGTGTATGTGCAAAAGAAAATGGAAAAGGCTCTGACACACGAAGAGGTGTCGGACAGCCGTAACCGTTTCCGGGAGAGGGCGGAAAGCCGTGTTCAGGAGGAGTTTCAAAAAGAAAAACCGGACGAAGTGTTCACAAGACGGATGAATGCCTGTGCAGAGATCCTGAAAATGGGATGGAATCCGGATGATATGGAAATGGTAGATACGTTTCTTTCCGTTTTAGACCGTGTACCTTTCAAAAAGAAGGTGAGAGAACAGGGCGAGGCGGTGCTGGCCGAACTGCTCACGACGAAGGTGGACAGCTGGGAACAGAGACAGATACTTACGGATAAAATGTCCCACTACTGTGAGGTGGCGGGACGTGAGCTTTATCCAGACGGAAATACAGAGCCTGCTTTTCAGGAAGCTATGGCAAAGCTATTGAAATTTGCTTCCGGGATCATAAGCGAGGCAGAGTATCCGGAAGATCCGCAGTTTCAGGCACGGGATGCAAAACGGGATGAAAAAGAGATCGCCAAAGTGAGCAGATCGGCTGTGGACTATGTTCTGGGTGCGCAGGATTATGAAGGTCTGGAACGGAAACGCAGACAATCCATAGCAAGTAAGGCAACGCTGCCGAAGAAACAGGCACCGGTGCTGCAAAAAGAGCAGGAACCCGTGATCTGTGACCCGATGGTGCCGGAGGATACGGATCTTTCCGGACGCGGGAAGAAGCATCTGATCCTGGATCTGTCAGCCGGTATCAAAAAGAAGGAAGGCTATCTGGATGCGGCGACAGGCGAATACTATGATGCGGACGAACTGTCCGGACTTCCGCGCGGGATCTATTTTGCGGAAGAGAATTTTCTGTTCCGGATCAGCTCGCTATCCCAGCTGGATGATCTCCTGGAGCATGTGCCGTTTGATGCCGGAACGGGAAAGGTACGGATGGCAGATCGCTTAAGAAAGAGCGCGAAGCAGTATTTTGTGGATCAGCCCCTGGAGATCGCCTATCGTGACAGCAACGAGCGGGATCAGGTAGTGGCTTATATGCTGCGGGCGCAGGAGATGCTGCTTGCATCGGACAGTGATAAGTACGGGATGAAGGAATTACAGGCAGGTATCCGTGAATACCGGACGGCAAAACAGAAGGGCGGAGATGCAGAGGAGATCGCAAAACAGGAAGCACAGCTGATCCTGCAGCTTCGGAAGTATATGGAAGCGGTACCGGAGCGGATCGGGCGCACTACCACAAAGAACCTGGAATATGCCTGTGATCTGCTGTGCGGATTACAGAGAGAGAAGAATTTTAAGAAGAACCGTCAGCAGTATGAAGAAAATGAAGAGAAGGAAAAGGGGGACCGCGAAACGGAGATGAATGCCTGTATCCGGATCCAGTCCATGCTCGGAAGCAATAAGGATATCCTGGAGGGAATGCTGATACCGGCGAAAAAGATCGGACAGATACGGGAATACGCAACGGACGCTTATGTACGGATGCACCGGGCGCTGATGGAATGCACGGCACTGGATGAATCGAAATACAGTATCCGTGAGATGAACAATGCGTATATGGAACTGCGGCGGGCGGCGACAGCCTTTGCGATAGAGCGGGGATGGAATTCGATGGATGCGATAGCGCGCGCGGGAAGTGATACGGAAAAACAGATGATCTCCACCGTGCAGAAACTGTCCCGCATGGCAAAAAATATGTCGGATAATCTGGTGGATGCCTCCGGGAGGATCCGGGATAAGACAACACCGATGCAGACAATGATGTACCGCATGCTGGATGAATACGAAGAAGAGATGATGCGCAAGGAGCAGAAGAAGAAAGAAGCGGAAATGCAGCGGGAAACAGAGCAGAAGGAAAAGACAAAGAGTGCTCCTGTATTGAAGAAATAAGACAGTTCTTCCAAACAGCCGGAAGCACTTGCTGCTGAGAGCGTACAAAAGAGCGAATAGTTACAAAACAGGAAAATGACAGGGGTTAGAAGGTGCGTATGGAGAAAAGACAGAATTTGACAGAAGACATTGGAACAAACAAGAAACTGCGTACCGAAGCTTTTGTACGTTTGCTTCGCGCGATGAAGGAATGCAGGGAACTGGACAATTATTACAGCATTTGTGAGATACAGGAAGCCTATTGCAAGCTGCGGCAGGCAGCGCTGGTATTCGGAGAGGAAATGGGCTGGGATCGTATGGATGCCCTGCAGAAGGCTGCGAATGAAAAAGAAAGACAGAATATCCTTCTGGTGCAAAAACTATCCAGAATAGGACAGGGATGAGCGAAAACGTAGATGACCGTCTGTTAAAAAACAGGCGGTTATTTGTTTTATAGGTGAAAGACTTGCACTTTGCTTGCACTTGCCATGCTATATTAGCAACATACAGAAAAATACAGGTATTTAAGCCGGCAGGATGCCGGCAATCGGATGCGAAGGAGAAACAGAGTATGTCGAGCGGTTTGTTAGAAGAAAGCAAAAAACAGCAGTCAAAGTTTCAGCAGACAAGATCTATTCTTTATGGAAACAAGTATGATAATGTCAACTGGCTTAGGAAGGGAATCTATAATACCTATTCCTTATGGCGTCTTACCAAAGCGGAGACGGGGAATGCACTGTCGGCCTCGGCGCGGGCGATCCGGGAGATATCAAAGAACACAAAGAATGGTGTAAAAGACTGGTATAAAGAGTCCGGATTTGGTGAAGCGGTAAAAGATGCAGGTAAAAAAATGACCACGGTCGGGAAGTCAATTAAGGATTTTACCGTCCGTCATGCAAAGAATGCGGGAGGCCTGATGGCAGCCGGAGCGCAGAAGGTGTATGAAAAAGGAAAAGAATTCGGAAACCGGATAGCGGATTCCGAATTCGGAAAAGCGGTGGCAAGTTATGGGAAAAAGACAGGAAAGGCGGTCGGCGGCTGGTTTCGATCCGCAGGCGCATGGATAAAGGATAAAGCGATCCGGTTTTCCGAATCTTCGATGGCAAATAAGATCAAAGCAGGTTTTAAAAGCGCCGGCCACAAGATCTCCACGGCTGCGAAGGGCGCTGCAGAGATTGCGGTAAATGCTGCAGATAAGGTGGCAACACCAATCGTAAATACAGCAAAGAAGCTGCATAACAGCGCTTTTGGTAAAAATGTACGTTCTGCCGGCGCATGGATCGGTAAGAAGACGGTAAAGGGGATGAGCGCGCTCGCACATCACGCGGCCAGCGGATATGATTATGTAAAAAGCCACATTATTGACTGGAAGTTTAATAAGGACCGTACCTATGGCTTTGAAGATAACCAGATCAAGGAAATGCTGCGGGTGAAGGAAAGCAGCGGCGTATATGAAGAGAAGATGAACCGTTTCCGACAGGATGTGCTGAGTAAGAAGGAGATACGTGATCATCTCAACATCCGTCTGGATAAGGAACGGATCAAACGTAATGCCGGCGATATGGAAAAGGGAAAGACCGGTGATGTGGAACTGGTGGAGATCAATAAGGAAGGTAAATTTGTCAAGGATACGCCGGGAGCCGGTATGCTGCAGAGCCTGAACAAATATGATCTGGCAAATGTTATGATCCCGGATACGGAAGGAAAGAAACGCGAAAAGCTGACGCTGGATGAACTGCAGAAGAAAGCCAAAAAAGAAGAGATGCAGAAAAAATACAGTGTGGACCGGGAGCTGAAGGTTGCACAGAAGAATATGAAAACGGCATTTGTGGAAGGAGAGGCCTATCTTGGGGCATTTAATAAGACCCTGCCGGTGACGAACTTTGCAAAAGCATTCGGAAATGCCATCAATATGGCAGAGGGCAAGGAAAAGGAAAAAAATATGGCTTCTCTGGTTACCAATCTGATGGATGAGGCAGGAAAGATCCTGAAGATGATGGACAAAGCCGGATCTTATGCCAATCTGGCAGGGGCATTAAATTTTGCAGTCACCGGTAGCAATATGCCGAAAGCAGATGCCGACAAACTGCAGCAGCTGCAGACCGCGATCGGAGATGTACAGTCCGGTATGAAGATCCTTGGGGCGGTACTGAAGCAGGGCGGATTGAAAAACAGTCTGGCAGACCAGTCCTTTTATCTGGGGCCGTTATTGACGATCATGGATGGGGTGGACAGTTTTAATAAGCTGGCAGAGACCAATGAAAAACTGAAAGCACTGAAAGAAGAAGACCGTTCGCTTAACTTGACGGACCAGAACGTGATCCGGCATATTGACCAGAGTAATGCAGATCTGATCCGGCAAAACAACGATAAAAAGGTACAGACCGTTCTGAACACAAGTGTGAATACCGTTCTCTCTACCGTTGGTCTGGCAACCAATACGGGATTGATCACCTACGGCATTTCCACTGCATTGAGCCACGTATCTCCGGTAGATCTGGTGGTGAATGTGATGAAAGGCAAAACGGATCATGATCTGATGGTTGAGGATGTGTTCGGATCGAAGGATGCATACAATAAGTATAAAGAACAGTATTCGCTGCGTGGCTCAGATATCGATCGTGAGATCCTGCGGGAGACCGGGATTGGTTCGGTGAAGGAATACGCCAGCCGGGTACGGGCAGAGACCGCACAGATCGGAAGAG
>JAFWRC010000083.1 GCA_017508825.1 Lachnospiraceae bacterium | reverse complement strand
CCAAATTTAAACCAAAAAACGGTTCGGGTCAATTAGTTTTCCCGAACTGTCTTTCGTTCTATGTCAATGTGTTTAAAAAACATTTTTAATTCTGTAAAATTTCACTATAGAATATATGCAGAACAGCAGATAACTCCCCAGACACAACAGATTGATATAGGTCTTGCGCGTCACGAATACATTATTTTTGATGATCTCCAGCTCGCTCCGATTGAACATCTTTAAAAGATCGATGTCCTCCATTGTGAGCGGATGAAATTTCTTACAGATATGATCGCAAAAGTAAAACTTGCATGACAGGTTCCGCGACGGGCAGCCGGTGGAACTCTGCAGATAACAGTGACAGCAGCAGCCGTTCTTCCTGGTCTGATGCTTCGGATCCTCACAGATCCCCTCACTGTTATACCGGCACGTGATCCCGTTTGCCTCATTATACGCATCGATGATATCGCACGCCCGGTCAAACAGGAAAGTCATCCGCGCCCTGCGCTTCTTCAGATTCAGCGCCGTCTCAAAATCCTTAAGCTCCTCCGCATGCACCGTGCCGGTGATCGCAAAGGTCGTAAAACGCCCGCGCAGCCCCCGGTACTTCGGGAGCTGCTTAAGAAATGTGCGGTATTCTTCTTCACTGTTGATCGTGATGTTCTGTTCCAAACCTCTTTACCTGCTACCACGCCGGCTTCGCCGGTTCCCTTAGGATCTATGCAACGTCATTCTTTGTTTTTTCGCCCTTCATGGCATCAGCCATGTTCTGCAGCGTCGTCTCTGCGATCGCCTGCAGGGCTTCCACCGTATAGAATCCCTGATGCGAAGTGATCATCACATTCGGAAACGAAAGCAGTCTCGCCGTCACGCTGTGCATCATGATCTCATCGGAACGGTCTTCGTATACGTTGCCGGTCTCCTCCTCATATACGTCAAGGCCGACACCCAGGAACTTATTCAGGCGAATGCCCTCGATCAGTTCATCCGTATCCACCAATGCGCCACGGGAAGTGTTCACCAGGATCACGCCGTCCTTCATCTTGCGGATCGTATCGATATTGATCATATGGTAGGTGGAATCCATCAGCGGGCAGTGCAGTGAGATCAGGTCACTCTGCGCCAGCAGGGTATCCAGATCCACATACTCTACGAAATCCGCCAAAGCCGGGTTCTGATATACGTCATATGCGATCACTTTCATACCGAAACCACGGCAGATCCTTGCCATGGCCGCACCGATCTTACCGGTACCCACGATACCTGCAGTCTTCTGATAAAAATTCACACCGCGCAGGCCCTTTAAGCTGTAGTCGTTCTCTCTTACTTTATTGTATGCCTTATACAGTCTGCGGTTTACCGCCATTGCCAAGCCCATAGCCAGTTCCGCTACCGCCTCCGGCGAATACCCCGGCACGATCTTTACAATGATGCCCAGTTCTTTTGCCGCCTCCGTATCCACGTTATTGTAGCCGGCGCAGCGCATCAGCACGCACTTCACACCTTTTTCCTTCAGGATTGTCAGTGTATCTTTTCCCACATCCGAGCTCACAAACGCGCACACTGCATCATACCCTTCCGCCAGCGCCGCCGTTCTCGGTTCCAGCTCATGTTCGATATAATCGATCTCCATCCCCGGATACTGCTCCCGTACCGGATCAAAAGACTTCTTATCATAGATTTTTGCTGCGTAAAACAAGATCTTCATGACACTACCTCCTCAGCTGTAATAGAATCCCCCAAAGTTACGTATTTTATTATATTGCCATTCCGATACCGTGTAAACAGTATTTTGGCTTTCAACATATGGGCATTCTGCTTTCGATATAGGTCTTCAGTTCGTTGAACGGACTGTTGTCAAATCTTTCCTTCAGCTCTTCCGGCCGCTCTGCAATTTTCGCCAGATCAATGTCATCCATTGGCTTTGAAAGCCAAAAATCCCTGCCATCCTCCATCCGGATACTGATCGTTTCCACATAAGATATTCTTCTGCCACGCGCAAGTTCTCTGGTAAGCTTAATGCTTTTTATATCGCTGTATGGAGCCACTATTTTTTTGTGCAATGTCTTAAAAGCCACAGCGGAATCACTTGCCTTGATCGTGACCACAGATCTGCGCGCGATATACCCGGTTCCCATCCAAAAAGCTGCTGCAACTGCTGTCCATATAAACAGGCTTAGCACTATATCGATCATAAGAAGCGATATATAAAAACCAATGGCATCTATAAATACCATAAACAGGTTTAAAAGAAAAACCCTATCCTGCGTCCAATCATTGATACCGCCCTTATACTGTAGTTTCATATCCACATCCTTTCTGGGTGCTCCTTCCACCCTTATCCCTCCTGTATCTATATCATCCCACAAAAAATATTCCGGGTGAACCAATCCGAATTTACAAATCCGCTACCCGGGGGTGCCGTTTTTGCTACTTGAAAAAAACGTGAAAAACACTATACTGAAATGTCGAAAGGTATAGCAGTTCAGAACCTTACCCAATCTGAACTGTTAAAACAGATTTACATTTATCAAACCATTGAAAATAAAAAGGAGAAACCAAATGAAAGATTTAGAACAGATCAAAGCACTCGACGCATCCTGCTACGACTTCATCAAAAATAATGATATGGCATCTTTAGAGATCGGCCGTTACGACCTGGAAAACGGCTCCTATGTACTGATCCAGAGTTACACCAGCAAACTGCGCAGTGCTGCAAGATATGAAACGCACGAGAACTATTATGACATCCAATATGTGATCAAAGGAAAAGAGATCATCTCCATCATACCGCGCGAAAAGCTGACAGTCACGGAAGCGTATGTTCCGGAGAAAGACATCACTTTCTACGAGAACAGTTTCGAAGGCATCGACCATGTCCTGTCCGACGGCGACTTTCTGATCATCGCGCCTGCTGACGGCCATATGCCGGGCGTATGCGCCGATGCGCAGAGCGAGATCAGAAAAGCCGTATTCAAAGTTCCGGTCAAAAAATAAAAACTCCACCAGCCACAGGGACGGTTCTCCGGCTCAAAACGAGCCACACCAGCCACGGGGACGGTTCTCCGGCTCAAAACGAGCCACAGAACCGTCCCCATGGTCTGTCATTTCATCGCGTAATATACATCCGCAGACATATCATTGTTATAAACTTCATATACTCGTTCCGTCAGATCGATACCGTTTTCTTCCGCATACCGGCGCAGACTTTGATGTGCCTGTCGTATTTTTGAGAAGCCTCCGGTAAAATGCATGTGTACGCATTTTTCTTCATAAATCTCTATTGCATCCGTCCCGGCATAATTTAAAACCGGAAGACAGGTTCGCATGGAAAATTTTTCTTCATCATCCAGATCGGAAAATAATGCAAAATGCGCACCGGCAATCTGCAAGTTTTCCCGCGCCGCTCTCTCATAGAGTTTTCCGACGGACATACCGAGATTTTCACGTTCCACATTTTCGCACACATAGATACATACGCATCGCTCAAACGGTCTGACAGCAATCTCATCCGCGATTACTTCTGTCTGCTGCGGATCCTTTTCCGTTTTATAGTCCTTCAGCTCTTTCAGCAGCCGGTCCGTTTCGCTGATCCTGCTTTCTATGATCTCCGCTTCTTCCGCTTTGCCATCCAGGATCTGTCTGATCTCAAAAAGAGATAATCCGATCTTTCGAAACCGCTTGATCTTTTCCAATACCGCCAGTTGTTTCTCATCATAATAATGATAGCCGTTTTCTTCATTGGTATATACCGGCACCAGCAGTCCTTCTTCATGGTAAAGCCGGAGCGCTTTTCTTCCGATATTTCCCATCACCGCAAACTGTCCTCTTGTATACATTATGCGCTCACCTTCTTTCTTCGTACCTTTCCCGCGATCTTCCAAAATCCGATATGCAGCGGTAGGATATCATAAAGCGGATAATGCTCATATTTCTGATAACCTTTCCTGCGATAGAATTTTTCTGCTGCATCGCAAACGGAAGCAATACAATTATCATTCAATGCTTTTCCCATTTCCAAAGACGCGTATCTTGGCGATCCTATATATCCGTAATCCCCCATAGCCTCCAGCTGCCGCTTCCGAAAGATCATATCTTTATCCGTGATCTCTGTATCCGGCAAGTCCCGGTATCCCTCTCTTACATGATCCGGATCAATTGCAAGCATGCATGAAGTTTCTACCCATCCTGCATGATAATCGTTCCCATGTTCATTTTCAAGTTTTTGCAGCTCCGGTGATTTCTCCACCGACACTCCCATAAAGATCTGTCCCATAGGCGCGATCGCACAGAGCCCGTTTTTTTTGTTGATCTTTCGCACTGCCTTCTCAACCGCGATCTGATGCTGCGGATCCGCGTGTGATGCGATCACAACAATATTCCGGAACCCCATATAACAAAGACTTTCCAAAACAGCATACGCAACCTCATAAGCAACTTTCATCGGAAAATGGATCGAACCGTAAAATTCATTTACCGATGCCGCAGCAACAGGATATGACGGAAGATAAAAACACGCAACATCCATTCTCTGTTCCAGTTCCTTCATCGCTCCCCTGCTCCAATACTCTCCTTCTGCAAGATCTGTTGCCAGCGGAAGATGCGTTCCATGTTCTTCGATCGGTGCCAGCACAATAAATACTATGCTTTTACTTTTGTCAATTTCTTTTACTTCTTTCCACGTCAGTAAACTCAGATCTCTCATTATCTGTCCTCCGTTTCTTCTTGTTGGACAAATAATAAACCCGGCCTTTACGGCCAGGTCAATATCTTTTTTACTGCAGGATCTTCAATTTGAAATGCCCGCACTCAGGGCACTTCTTCCACTGTCGAAAAACTCCATGCATACATATTTACTTCGATCACCGGCGAACCGCAGTATTCGCATTTGTGCGCACCGCGCCTGGAAAGCGGCGCGCCGCAGTTCGGGCATTTCACCGCAATGGCACCGTCCAGATCGTTTTCCACGATACTGCGGTCCTGGATATAGATCATCTCGATGTTATATTTCAACTGGGATTTCACCCGGTCATTACCATTCACCAGTTTGCCGTCCTTATCGCGCACCGTATGCATAGCTTCCAGCGCTGCCTGAAAACGGATGATGTTCCGTCCGTTTTCCATACGGTAATCCGCGATCTCGATCTGATGCACGTGCGGATCATCAAAACGCTCTTTCAGTTCTCTGGACTTTAACTCTTCGATATGGTTTTCCAGACGGTTGCGCAGCTCACTGTTGCCCTCCTGTAATAACCCTACATTGCTGTCCGTCACACCGCGCAGATACGACAGCAGAACATTCTTTGCCCGGCTGATCATTTCCGGAACATTCATCTCCGGAAAATCCGCTTTGATCCGCGGCGCCATAAGCCTTGTCATCGCCGACACCGAACGCGGCGGCTGTATTTCCTGCCCGACCTGGTTCATGCCTTTTACGATATCCGGTGTACCAAACATCGCTTTCGAAAACTTCCGCACCCGGTTTCTCGCATAGATGATCAATCCGATCACTGCGATCACAATGATCAGTACCAGCACCAGTATTACGATCGTTCCGATCTGCTCTCCCGACATACTCCGCTCCTTATATATGTACACCGTCCAGGACGGTTTCCATCAGTGTTCCGTTCTCATCATATACCAGTTTCAGTGAAAAGAATTCCTTTCGTTCTTCTAATAAACGGAAGAATATCTTATCCCCTTCCCAAACGGGCAGATCATAGACTTTTTCTTTTTCGATCCACACCAGTTCGCCTTCATCGCAGATGATCTGCTCTCCGGTAAAGTCTGTCGCGGTATAAAGATACATATACTCCGTGATATCGCCGTATACAAAAGTCACGATCCCGCGAAACGCCTGACTGCGCAGCGTATAACCGGTCTCTTCTTTTACTTCCCGGCGCACGCAGTCTTCCGGACTTTCACCGAATTCCACTTTACCGCCCACACCGATCCACTTATCTTTGTTGATATCGTTCTGTTTCTTGACCCGGTGCAGCATCAGGTATTTCCCTTTCTGCTCGATATAACACAGGGTTGTATTTAAGATCTGCATCGTTACATCTGTCCTCCGTTACTGTTTTGCTGCTGCGTTACCGGAGCAGCCGACGGGATCAAACGCTTTCTCATCGGAATGATCACCAACAGAAATGCCCACAGCAGCCAGCAGAGCGTAAACCATACCGGCGGTATTTTGGTACTGAAACCGGTAACGCCAATGCCGATGACCAGCCCCAGAAAACCTCCGAGACCGCAGATATTCTTTGCCAGCTCCGCTTCTTCCCATGCAATATTTTCCGTCCTGCGGATTGCCGCCAGCCAGTAGATCAGCATAGGCACCACACTCATAACCATCATCGCAAGAGTATATACTCCATATATAGTAAGTATGACCAGACCATTTGTCCCGCTTCCCAGAGCCTTGAAGATCGGTGTAAAATCCGAACCGTCGATCCATATAGGTCCCATATTCCTGGTATCCACCATCCCCTGTGATATATCCAGATGGTAGATCTCGTATGTATAAGCGATCACAGAATAGGTACACCACAAAATGATCAATGCTAGGATCACCAGGCGTATCCGGGCAGGTTTATCTAATTTGTTCCAGTTCTCTTTCATTGAAAAAAAAACCCCTCATCCTATCCACACATTTTTTTTATTATATGGTAGATAAATGCATCTGTAAACAGGAGATTATCGTGTAAAATCACTGGCAAACTGTGGCGCTGACGAGTATAATAAGGCTATGAGACCGATCAACATCTACACGCTGACCCGGCTCTCCGATCCGGCCCGTTTGTCCCGGCTGGAGCGCCAGATGTCCGCGCGGAAAAACCATCTGAAGATCAAGTCCTGGGAAACGGAAGGCTTAAAACGTTTCTCCGAAAAACTCTGCGCTGTTTCCGAAGAAACCACAGAGCTGGATTACTACTATTCTTTCGTGATGCCCAAGCTGGGCAAAGAGTTTGACCTGCTGCGCATCAATGACGATTCCATCATCAATATCGAATTAAAGAGCGGGAACGTATCCGACGAAGCCATTCGTTACCAGCTGATGCAGAACCGTTATTATCTGTCCACCCTCAGCAAGACTATGTACTTCTACACCTATATCAGCAATGCGGACCGCCTGGTGCGTCTGACCGGCGGCGGACGACTGGTGGATGCCGGCTGGACAGAGTTATGCGATCTGCTGTTACGCCAGGGGGATTCCTTCCATGGTGATATCGAAGATCTTTTCCAGGAAGAAAAATTCCTGATCTCACCACTGACCGATCCGGACCGTTTCCTGCGGCAGGAATACTTCCTGACTTTCCAGCAACGGGACATCAAAAAGCAGATCCTGAAGAATGTCACTGCACCTACCATTCAGGGATTTACAGGCTTTCCGGGCACCGGCAAGACCATCCTGCTTTACGATATTGCGATGCAGCTCTCCCGTCGTGACTATGTCTGCGTTTTTCATCTGGGATCCCACACACCGGAACTGGAGCAGCTGGACGAACGCCTGAAGCGGATCGATTTTTACTACTGTGAAAACGGCATCCTGCCGCCGGTGGAAAAGAAGTACAACGCTATTCTGGTAGACGAGGGGCATCGCTTAAACAAAAATATGCTGCAGGATATCCTTGCCCTGCGTGACCGCTGGCAGGCGCCGGTGATCATCTCCTATGACCGCGAGGATCTGCTGGCTTTATCGGAGCGCGCGGAATGCGGCGCTGATATCCTGGAAGCCCTGCCGGAGTTTCTCCATTACCGTCTGACCAATCATATCCGCCGCAGCAGCGAGCTGTCTGCTTTTATCCGGTGTGTCATCCGTACCGGTGAAGCCGGCGCAAACAAGAACCGTTCCTATCCTTCGGTTACCCTCTCCTATGCCGGAGATGCGGAAGAGACCAGACGTCTGTTAAACATCTACCGGAAAGAAGGCTACACCTATATACGCAACTCTGCTGCCACTCCGGATAAGGACGATACAACTGAACTCTCCGATATGACAACGGAGATCTCCGATGCGGCCTGTAAGGAATTTGCTTCCGTTGTAATGCTGCTGGATGCAAGCTTCTTCTATGATGCCTCCGGCTATCTCCGCCAAAAAAATATGGCCGCAGAAAACTCTGCAGCCATATCTTCCGATCCGGTTTCCCATTCCGCTGTCCGCAATCTCTTCCACGGCCTCAGTCGCGCCAAGGAGCGGATCGCGATCGTAGTATCCGAAAACCTTCCGGTCTTCGATACCTTATTATCCTTTATCCATTAAATCTCGTAATCCATGCACACTCTGGAAGCCGTATGCGGACGCACCTTTCCGTCTGCAACCGCTACATGCGCCGGATGTGTTGCATAGGTCTTCAGCGCCGCCTCATCCTCAAACAGGGAATCCAGCATCAGGTCACAGTTAGAGCTTGCCAGCGGCTCGGTATTGACTTTGATCTCCGCAAGCCCCGGGATCTGTCCCTTCAGACCTTCCAGGCCCTCTTTGATCCCTGCCTTGATCTCCGCTTTCTGTGCATCGGAATACTCATCTTTCAACGTCCACAGGATCACATGTTTTACCATTTTGAAATCTCCTTTCCATTACTTGTAAAGTTCATCTTTCTTCAGTTCGTTGGCTACGCTGATGTCTTTAATAATGCCATCCGCAACATACAGCTCATATTCACGGAAGGACTTATATTTCAGAGTAAGATATCCGGATCCTGCGATCGTGCCGTCTTCAAATTCAAATCCCAGCGGCTCCAGGATCTTCATTGCTTCGTCCTTGTCCTGATGATACTCCACACCGCCGACGATCTTTACCGAAACATTTGCATCGTGATCACGCAGGGTAAAATCGGTCACAAAACTGTTCTCTGCAGACGTTGCGTTATCATCATAATTTCTGACATAGGTCCAGAACTCGAAGTTATTCTTCCGAAGTGTTACTTTACCTGCGCCACGGCCCTCGATGGTTGCTTCCGATTTGCCATCAACCACTTCCCAGCCGTTCTTTACAAACTCGCTCACCGGGCAGGGCAGCTGATACAGCGCGCCATCCACTTCGATGATAAAGTCAGCAGGATCATCGGACAGTGCTGTCGGTGCCTGGTACTTCGCTGTCAGTTCCGGTACATCTGTACTCACTTCTCCCTGTTCAAAATCTTCCGGCTGCTCGTAGTAGTTGATGTCAAACTTATCGATCTGTCCATCCTCCAGCCGGAACCGGACTTCTACCGTATTGTACGTGCTCTCTTCATAGCGGACAAACTTTAAGGAAGAAGTATCATTCTCATAGGATGGTGTTCCATACGCTGCAACTACATCATCATAGGTGGATGTATTCCAGTCGATGCCGCCCGGAAGCTGCACTTCTGCATCCTTTGCACTGCTTCTCTCAATCTGGATACCGTTGACCACACACTCCTGTGCCGTTCTTTCATTGACATCCCAGTTTAGGACATCTGCAATGATCTCGGCATCATCCTTTTCAAAGTAGAACAGGTCATAAGAGTTCGGACGCAATGTATCGCTCAGATCCGATATGTTGGACTTTACTTCCCATCCCTGCGCCAGCAGATCCTCCACGTACAGCGGAAGCCGGATGATCTCACCATTGATGCTGATCTGATAATCATAAACGTCATCGCCTAATTCTGCCGGTGCCGGATTTCTGCCTGCCTTCGCAGCTTCTGTCGGCTCCGGTTCTTCGGTCGGTTCCGGCTCCTCGGTCGGTTCCGCTTCTGCTTCCGTCGGTGTCGGCTCTTCGGTCGGTTCCTCCGTCGGCTCTGCCTCTTTTTCTTCCTTTACCTCTTCGATGCTTCCTCTGCCGTTATCGTCTGCATCTTCGCCGCAGGCTACGAGTCCAAGCATAGCACATCCCATCAGGGTGCCTGCCAGCATCCTTCCCAGTAACTGATTTCTCTTTTTCATAGTTTTCCTCCCAACTCATAATAGAATACAGGGCTCCCTTTCCCTATATCCTAAATTCGCTAATACAGCAGAATTATATATTTTCTGCCGCGATACATAATATACCTTTTTTCGGGGGTTGTCAAAAAGAGGGCCGTATCAAAAGGCCCTCGCTGTCATTCGTTCTTATTTTTCTCTTCGTTTTTCTCTTCTTTTTTCTCTTCGCTCAGCTCATCCATATATCCGGCGGTAATGATACCGGCAGGGAGCGCAACGATTGCAATACCGAAAATAGAAGAGATCATTGTTATGATACGTCCGGCCGTCGTGACCGGGTAGATATCGCCGTATCCCACCGTGGTCAGAGATACCGTTGCCCAATAGATTGCCTCAAAAAAAGTCTCAAAGGAATCCCCTTCCACATTGAACACGATCAGCGCAGAAACTATGATATACCCCAGCGCCAGTGTACATACCGCCATCAGAGCTTCCTTTGATTTCCGGATCACATGTACAATGATGATGATACTCCTGGAATACCGGAATGCCTTGAAGACACGGAATGTCCGGAAGATCCGAAACAGACGGAACAGACGAAATCCGTTACTCAGCAAAGTCACACCGGGCAGGATCGAGATCAGATCAATGACCGCCCATGGCGTAAATGGATACCTTATAAATGATACCACGCTCTTCTTCCCCAGCTTATAATCTGCAGTCCCCCAGCGAAACAGATAATCAATGATAAAAATGACCGTACTGATCGCATCCATATACGTAAATACGCTATGCTGATTCTTGAATGCCAGCGGAATGATACTGACCACGATCGTACACAGCATCAATGCATCATATACTGTACTGACAACATCGCCATCTTTGGCAACTTCTATGATCTCATATAAACGTTTTCTCATTATCACAATCCCTATAGAATGATATTACATCCCTATCACTCTTCACCTTGAGCATAGCTCTGATATCCTAAAGAAGCACTCCCTTTCCGATCATTATAAATATTTATATCGTAATAATGCTGTTTTGTAAACAACCTCACATCAAGTATACGTCTTGGTCAAATACGAGTTCTTTGAGATGCTCACTGACAAATCCCCACAAAAAAGATCTGACGGACCATCTCACATATTTTTGAGATAATCCGCCAAATCTGTACTCATAAATATACTTTATCAATATTAAAAGCACTTTGAGCATCGGTCATATCCAAGACTGATTGCCTTACTCTCTGTAGTCCTTGTTGCCTTATTAGGATTCATTCTTCCGCAATCGGGTATACTATGATAACAATGCCCTGTTGCCGGCAAATATACTGTCTGGTTTCCGGAATTCGTCCTCTGTGACGCAGGTGTTGAAACTGTCGATGTTGAGGCGCTGCTTTGTTGAGCCGGCACATACGAAGACGGATTGGATACCGTGTTACTATTCTTCTGGGATGTTGGTACCGTTGCTGTACTTTGGTTCACCGTAGTTCCGTTCGGCTTTCTTCCTTCCAACTTACCAGAAGTTACATAATGCTGTGCCAAAGTTGCTGCATCTGTGCCCAAAACTGCTGCTATATCCGGATTGGCTGCCGCATAATATACCGGATCAAAAAGTGTTCCATCCGCTAAAGTCACATAAGCTCCTGTCGCTGCAACGGTCCCTGCCTGTGCGGTATCTGCATACGGTTTCCGCCCTTCCAGCCTGCCGCTGGTCAGATAATGCTGATAAAGAACATTCGCGTCTGTTCCGAGTACCGCCACCACGTCCGGATTGTTCTGTGCATAATACTCCGCATCAAAGGTTCCGCCGTCCGGCATAGTTACCGGTGCTGCATTCGCATCCATTTTTACTCCCAAAAACAACAGAAAAATCCCTAATCCTACCAGTGCCCTGATCGTCTGTCCTGCTCTGTTCGCCATAAAATCTACCTCCGTCATGTATTTCATCACTACATTGATAAGCATATCATATTGTCGTTCTTTTTGTCAATTCGGCATATTGTTGTGTATTCATCATAATTTATGTTTATTTTGTAGAATAGACATCTTTGTATGGTTTACTATAATAAATATAAGGAGGCAGATATGCGTAAAATTGCTACTATCACAGGTTTATTCGGGATCTTTGCTCTGATCACGGGAAATACCCTGATCAGCGGCATTCTCTCGCCACAACCGGACGCCTCCATCCTTTCCCAAACAGCGCTATCGTCTTATAATACCACAACGGATACCATTGTCTGGCAGAATGACTCCTTCAGCGCAGATGATTTTGCTGCACTTCCGGAATACTGTGGCCAGGCATCCGTCATAGTCAATAACAACATCCCTTACTTTACTGCACAGGAACGCGCTGCTTGGACTGCCGGAACCGAGGTTTATTCCGAAATGGATGCTCTGGGACGCTGTGGTACAGCTTATGCCTGCATCGGCCTTGAGACCATGCCCGGTGCTAATGAAACACGTGGTTCCATCGGCATGGTCAAGCCCTCCGGTTGGCAAACTGTAAAATATCCTGAGCTGATCGATGATCTGTATCTGTACAACCGCTGTCATCTGATCGGATGGCAATTGGGCAATGAAAATGCAAATGAAAAAAATCTGATCACCGGGACCAGATATCTGAATGTAACCGGAATGCTCCCCTATGAAAATACGGTGGCGGATTACGTACGAAGTACCGGCAATCACGTTCTGTACAGGGTCACTCCGTACTTTGTCGGAAAAGAACTTGTTGCCAGAGGCGTCCTGATGGAAGCCGAATCCGTAGAAGATACACGTATCTCTTTCTGCGTATGGTGCTATAACGTACAGCCCGGGATCACGATCGACTATACTGCCGGTGGCAGTGTTGCTGATCCGAATGCAACTGTGCAATTACCTGCTCCTACAACAACTCCTACTACTGCATCACAGGTCAGCACGCCGTCGCAGTCTTCTGTTTCCGCGCGCACGGAATGCACCTACATCCTGAATACCAATACCAAACGTATCCATCTCCCGACCTGCTCTTCCGTAAACGAAATGAAACCTTCCAATCGTCAGGAATTCAGCGGCGATGTCACAGGCCTGCTGGAACAGGGCTACAAAGCCTGCGGGCGCTGTCACCCGTTCTGAAAACGGGTTATTCCACAATTATGTCTGTTCCATCAATCTCAACCCGGACTCGACTACCCTCAACAAATGTAACATATATCTTCCCCGTCGCTTCTGTTGATCTTAATTGATACGAAAGGCTTCCAAATGTTTTTACGTCTAATATTTCAGCCGCTGCTTGCATTATTGAATTATCTTCCATTTCATTATATGCCGAATAACCGGTAATCTCCATCCTATCTTTAAATACATCAATACTATCGTTATAATCCGATTTATTAACAACCTCCGGATCCATCATTGCGGTCAGAAATGCTGTATGAACCATATCTGCAACTAGCCAATCATTCTTTTTCGCATCATCTATACTTTCCTCATCCGATATCAAAAAAGGGTTATCATTTACTGACCTATCCTGCACTTTTTCAACATCACTTAACATTCTATATCTGATAATATAAGAATCACCGACGTTAGCTACACTTTGAATCTTTACTGTCAATTCATCTCACGCTGAACATCCCATATCTCTTGAGAACAAAAATTTAAATGATCTCCACTCCAAAGATTAAATCCAAATTCCGTATCCGGACTAATTGCCAGAACGTTGAATGTTACTATTTTTCCTACAACATTCTCTCCATTATTCAACGCATTTTCAAAACTAGCAGCATCATTATAATCAGGAATTGTCGCTCCGCATGCACAACATCCGATAATCGATACAATAATACAAAGCATATATCGAAAAACAAATAAATTCTTTTTGTTCATTCTTATTACTCCTCTATCTCGATTTCTATTGATACTACTTTCCATTCTCCCTGATCCTTTGATAAGGTGAATTCCCAATCCATGGCTTTCGATTCCGCATAGAATCTCCAATTGTCCATATCACGAAGCCAGGTGGATCCATATGATGTAATGCACATATCAAATAGCGATTTATAAAACTCAGAATCCGAATAGTATTTCTTCATATAGCTAAGCGTAGTTTTATTATTACTGATATATTTTTTGAGATCATCAGCCATTGCTTCTATCATATTATTACAGATTCCTCCATATAATGATGTTACATCAACATCAATTACAATACGTTCATTTATATATTGCGGCTCATGCATAGAGTATGTGTGCACAAATTCCTCAACTACTTTATTCTCTAACAAATCAAGTGCACTCTTACTTAAATAGTTTAAATCCGCATATGATATGCTATCATCGGACATTCTTTTTATTATCATATCGCTCAAAAAACCTTTCGAGAGCATCTCCCTTAATCCAGGATCAAATACATTACTATTTCCCATTAATGCAAATATCTGTTCTGCATTCATTTCATAATTGAAAGCATCCATTATACTTGTGACTGTATTCTTTGCTTCTTCTATATCAGCCAGTTTTGTTCTTATTTCTTCCTCTGCTTTTTCAATAAACTCACCATTTGTTACCAGCAATTTCTGCTTCTCTGTTAATGCACAATAATTCTTCCAAGCACTTTCAATAAGTGTTTTTTTATCAAGTGTAATCGCTCCAATAGCATCAATCTCATCTATTACTGCTTGCGCACATAGCTGATCGTATTCTTCCCTTGCATTTATCAATACATCCGCATTTTCAACCATGCGTTTCTGCGCATCTAAGAGCAGTTGATATTCTTTTTCTGCTTCTGCAATGCTGACACCACTATCTTTTGAAACTGCACCTATTTCATCTATTCTATTAACAACCGCCTGCGCCTTTATGTTATTATATTCTTTTCTGGCAGATCTAAGTGTCTCTATATTTTTTACATATCTTTGGCTCTTCGTGAACAATCTTGCATATGATATTTCTGCCTGAAGAATACTCTCCCCACTATTTTCATCGATTACCCCCAATGAGTTAATCGCCTCTATAGTTTCTTCTACTTCCGCTCTTTCCTCCTTAGTTAGATAGAAATTTCTGAAGTAAAAAAACACGCCAACTACAATTACAGAAATAACAACTAAAGAAGCAATTATGATCGGCGCTCCTCTTTTTATTTTACATATTCGCTTCTCTTTTTCTTCTGTTTTTTTACAATAGGGGCATTTATCCTCTTTATCCGAATACGTTTTCCCACATACTTCACATTTTATTTGTCTCCCCTGCTGAAAGATCAATTTGAAAAACTCTATCTCCTTTGCCTGAACCCATTTTTCCATATCCTCTTTCCAAACATAAGTTTCTTCCCGCAATACTCCCTCCCGGAACAAATCCTGTAACTTTTCAAAAGTATACGGTCCTTTATTCTCTCCTTGATCCGAAATATAGTATTGCTCTATTCTATCAGGTGACTCCGATTGAAGTAGTGCTCCACATTTTCTGCAAAACTTACTATCCTCATTAATTTCCGCCCCGCATTTTTTACAAAACATTTGCTATTCCCTCCATCTATTATCAATCCATCTCACTTATTGTCGTTTTGTAATTTTTCCTATAATTTCAGCTATTGCACCGACAAAAAAGATCGGCTTATCTTCTTTAATCATCTTTCCAACATGTGCGACATATCCTATAACCAATAGAACAATACCTATCATCAGAAAATAGTATCCCATTTCATGCGTAATCATTGATGAAGATATCTTATTGCCCTGCAGCCCATCATTAATCACAGTCATCTCCATAATGCCTAAACCAGCTGTCGCTAAAACAATCAAAAAACCGATAAATGCCCCCGTATCCAAAAAGACAAATATAATAGCAGCAATAATCAGTCCTACCAATACTTTCCAATCGCCTGTTCTCTCACATAGTCTGAAATTGTATCTCGCAAAGTAACTAACAGATATATAATCCATATATCCACTCATAAGCATCATAATTCCGCCTGTCATACCAACTATTTTTTCCGTATATCTTACTATTCCTACAGCCGGAGTTTCCTTTTTCGTTACTGTATATGACCGTTGTACTCTAGTCCCGCAATTTCTGCAAAACAAACTATCCTCTTCTATTTCAACTCCACATTTTACACAGTACATATTTTTTCCTCTTATATCTAATACGAGTATGCTACTTTTAATAATTTTGCTTCTATTCTCATCATCACTTCCATATAATACGCCTGATCTACAGCTGACATTTTGTCCGTATCCATCTCATCCAACGCCGTCATAGCTTCTTCGTATTTAGTCAGAAAGTTCGTATAATCATTCAGGTATTCCAGTGAAGTCATCGCATCTCCACTCGTCATTTTATTCATAAAGCTTATATACTCGTCAAAGAAGGCTTCATAACTATCCATAGTTTCTTTAAAAGCCGGTGTTACTGCACCTTCCGAAACAATCGCTGAAGAAGTATCCGTCTCTTTTTTTTCTGCTTCATCATATTCCTCTTCTTTCCCAGTAGATAATACTTCTCCTATTTGTTCCTTAATACTATCTTGAATCTGCTCTTTAACCTGTTCCTGAATCTTTTCTACGTTAACCTGTTCATTAAAACTGCTAACAAGTTCTTCTCCCTTCTTTTGCCATTCATCCACCAATTCCTGTGTAGAATCACTATTTTTTGTTTCCTGCGAAGCAACAATACTTGTTCGCTCTGTTCTTTGAGAACTCCGTGCCATCCTTCTATTTCTATCCCCCGTAGTGTAACCCCAAAGAACAACTATGCTAAACGCTATTGCAATAACAGATAGTCCGTGTCCCTTTCCATCATTATGCTTCTTTTTATCTTTCAAATCCTTTGCAGCAATTCCTATAGCAGACAGCCACAAAAGAATACCCATCATTGGTAATCTGGAATTAGTACCTGCAATAATAAAAACAACGGAAAAAATTGACAGCATAAATGCAATAAGAGATTTTATCGAATTCTTTCCGGATATCCTTGCAATAACATCCCGGAAACTTTTTTGGTGATTATAATTCATATCATAATCAGGCAAATGATCAACCTGATTGGCAGAAGCATCATTTAATGAAGGCATACCATTGTGTCCACTACAATAACTCCCTTGCAACGGGCTATTCATTTCTCCGGGTATTTGATGTCCTGATATCACCATATCTTTTTCTGCAAATCTGTATCCACATCTTTTACAGAATTTGCTGTCACCATCATTTTCAACACTACACTTCGGGCAATACATCGTAGTCATCTTATCCCCTCCTGCTCTATAGTATCCTTTATTTGATCTTAAACTCCGGCAAATTATATGTAATGTTTTTTATATTCTATCAGATAATTGCATTTCGTATTGCCCCCATTTCGGTGGTAATTGTGTGAAAATTTTGTTATTTTTCCCTTTTTGATTCATACAATCTTTCGAAACCGGCCTGTTCCAATATTTCATTTACATCGGCGATCTCACGCAGGCCGTCTTGCAACGCCTGCATCAATACGACATCTCTTCCGTTCTGCTTATATAATGGCGCCAGCCCATATAGGATCAGTGCCTCTGACAGTTCTGCCTCTGTGAAATGCGCAGCAATTCCAAGTTTAATCAGTATATCCCGTTGTATCGTATGCTTTTCCCCGGAAATCAGTTTATAACCGAACTTTTCCGAGATGTCCGCCGATCGGAACATCTGCTGCTGCGATACGCCCTTCTTCTGCAGCATTTTTCTCATATAAGCCGTAAACTCCGATACCATCCACTCACCCTCACTCCATTCTTATACAGAAAAAGAGTGGCAGACTTTATATCTTCCACTCTTCCTTCCTGCCAGTATTCAGTTTAGCAGATTTTACATTTCCGCATTGCCCCCAAAAAGGGGGAATTTACTATGAAAATCACGCATCTTCCGTCCCTTTTGACTCATACAGCGGTTCAAGATCATATTTTTCCAGTATTTCATTCACATCTCCTATTTCGTATATCCTTCGATTAAAAGCAATGATCAACGCCGCATCTCTGTCAATCCTGGCATATAACGGAGACATCCCATACAGTTTTAACGCTCTTTCACTTTCTTTTAAGGACATATGTGCCCCCAGACAGATCCGGATGATCACATCCCTGTTCGATGTATGTTTATCACCAGCCAAATATTTATAACCTACTTTTTCATCAATCCCGGCTCCGAGAAACACCTGCTTCTGCGTAAGATTCTTTTCGCGTATCACCTTCTTTACATAGTCGCCAAACAGATTATCACTGTCCGCATTTAAAACAGGTTCCTTTTTCAAAAATGTTCCTAAAACTTCTGCGCCAGAATGTTCCAACAATTCATCCAAATGGCTTGTCGTAGTTTCTTTTCGTTTTTGCATTCTTTGCCTCACTAGAGTTCTTATACCAAAGGGTCGTGTTACTCATGATAAATATATTTTATTAGTTCATCAAAATCAAACTTATAGTTCATCTCATCTGTCGTTTCCAGGAACACTCCAAAAATAATTGTTTTTTGATGCTCCGCATCATAGATATGCACTTTACTGGTTGCCAGATCCGAATAACCCGATCCCTGATCTCCTAATATTGTAACCTTTGTTGCAGGATAACCCGCAATTTCCATATTCAAACACTCCGCCAATTTTCTATAAATAATCAGGAATCCACTCTTTAAAGACATGTCTATTGCCTGCATCTGAGAGGGTGGAGTATCAGCATATTCATAAAACTGATCCATACTCGATAATACCAATGTGGCTGAATCTGCCCCCAAATCGCTAAATCTCAAGGTTCTCCCTTCCGGCATAAACTGAATTGCATTACTATCTGGCCACTGCCCCTGATTCACATAGTAGGTTGGGATATAAAAATAAAACCCTTCATAATAAAACCGTCTCGTTTCGATTCCATTGATCATTCTTCTCTCAGGAAGTGTTTCGGTTGGCGTAGGAGTATTTGTCGGAGTTGGAGTAGATGTCGGGGGTGGGGTCGGGGTTGGAGTTGCTGTCGGCTCCAACGCCGGTAACGGACTTATCGTTGGTTCCGGCGTAATTGCAGGTTCTTTTGTTTCCCCTGCATCCTCATCTACCTGCTCGTTCTCCGTCACATCGGAAACCGTTGGTTCTTTAGCGCTTTCTCCCCGCTCATTATCATCGCTCTGTTGTATTTCATCTATTTCTGTAATTATACTTTTTTCGGCCATATCATCTGCCGACTCATCTTCTGGTCCTGCTTCTGCTATTATCATTTCACTTACGGATACTTCAGCATTCTCTTCCGGCCCCTTTCCTTTTGCATTGCCAAAACACACCACAATGATCAAAACAAGAGTCAAAACAATCCCTGCCATCAATACGGTTCTCATACTGTCTCTATCCAGAAAACTCGTTATTCTCAACGCTTCTTCAAATTCCTGCACAGACTGAAATCTCTTCCCGGGATCAATCTGTGTTGCCTTTGATACGATCGCATCGTATCTCTTATTGTCCGGACATAATTGTTCCAGCAATCTTCCCAGTGCAAACACATCCGTCCTGACGTCCGACTGCCCAAAACCATATTGTTCCGGAGCTGCATACCCTTTGGTTCCCATCAGGACAGTATCTTCCGCTTTTGTCATATCCACCAGATGTGCAGCATTCAGATCCAGAAGCTTCACCTCCTGCAGATCCGTAACTATAATATTGGATGGCTTGATATCCCTGTGAATGATTGGAGGATGTACTTTATGAAGATTTTCGACAATATGACATAACTGCACAATGATACGATAAGTCCAATCTTGCGGAAGATTGTTAGCATGCTTATCGAGAATCTCCTGAATCGTTTTTCCCTCAATATATTCTTCGATCACGATCAGACGTCCTTCGTCTTCGATCAGATCATAGATTTTCGGTGTATTATCGATCGGATGATCTTTCAGATAATGATAGATTTCGAGATTATACGCTGTCAAAACCTTGCGCACAAACAACTGCTGCGATTCCTGATGCCGCACCAGAAAAACATTATGATTTTGGCTCAACTGTCTCACTTCTTCATAGTAGGACAGTCTACATTCTTCCTGCAAGGTCATAACGATGTCTCCAATTAGGATATACTATAAAAGTAGCACATCGTTATGTGTCTTGCAATAAAAAAACGCCCTCATCCGGCGCTTCGCGCCACCTTCCCCCAAAGGGGGAAGGCAAGTGAAAATGGGCTGTCAATGATCTTCTTCGATATGTTCTCTGCCCTCTGCGATGATCGAGCGGACGTGATCGTCTGCCAGCGAGTAAAAGATATGCTTGCCGGAGCGACGTCCCTTGATCAGACGGGACTGCTTAAGGATACGCAGCTGGTGCGAGATGGCCGACTGGGTCATGTTCAGCGCTTCCGCGATATCGTATACGCAAACCTCTGCTTCAAAGAGAACAAAAAGAATACGGATACGGGTGGAGTCGCCGAAGATCTTGAAAAGTTCTGCCAGGTCATAAAGCTCAGTCTCTTCCGGCATAGTCTCGGCAACTATTTTCAGAAGGTCTTTGTGTACCTCCGGTGTTTCGCAACAGTCGGTGTTATGTTCATGTTTTGCCATAGTATTTTTCCCCTTATGAATATCTCAATCGAACAGAATAATCCTCATCCGGCGCTTCGCGCCACCTTCCCCCAAGGGGAAGGCAAGGGATATGTTTTATAGTTTTTTAACAAACAGTGCCCGGATCGCGTTGAGTACTGCCAGTACCATTACGCCGACGTCGGCGAAGATGGCCATCCACATATTGGCAAAGCCGATGGCGCCAAGGATCAGGCACAGTACTTTGATGCCGATCGCGAAGTAGATGTTTTCGTATACGATGCGCATGCATTTGCGGGAGATCCGTACCGCCTGCGCGATCTTTAACGGATCGTCATCCATCAGCACCACATCCGCTGCTTCGATGGCTGCATCCGATCCCAGCGCTCCCATAGCGATACCGATGTCCGCTCTGGAAAGTACCGGCGCATCATTGATGCCGTCACCGACAAATGCCAGCACATCTTTTTCATTCTTTTTGTTTTTTTCATCCAGCAGTTTCTCTACTGCAGTTACTTTATCCGCCGGAAGCAGTTCGGAATGAACTTCATCCACACCCAGTTCTTTTGCGACATCTTCCGCAACATTGGCAGCATCGCCGGTCAGGATCACAGTCTTGGAAACCCCTGCTGCACGCATCGCCGCGATGGCTGCCTTTGCAGTAGGCTTCAACACATCCGAGATCACGATATGTCCCGAGTATACACCATCGATCGCTACATGTACAACGGTTCCTACGTGATGACACTTGGAAAATTCGATCCCCTGCCGTTCCATCAGCTTACGGTTTCCGATGGCAATCTCTTTTCCATCCACCTGCGCCAGGATACCGTTGCCGCCGATCTCTTCCACACCGCCGACACGGCTGCGGTCAATCTCCCGCTTGGTGGAATTCTCTTCTTCTGCCGGGTTTGGTACCGGTCTGGCTTCCCCGGTTTCTTCATCCACCTTCCAAAGCATACCGCTCAGATATGCTTTCTGTATGCTCTTGCCAATGGGATGCGTGGAATAGCATTCCGCATGTGCTGCGTACTCCAGCAGTTTTTCATTATCGATGCTGCTGTGATGGATACCGCCCACTTCGAAGACACCTTTGGTCATGGTACCGGTCTTATCCATCGCAACGACTTTGGTCTTGGCCAGCTGCTCCAGATAGTTGGAACCTTTCACCAGGATACCCGCGTGGCCTGCGCCGCCGATCCCTGCAAAGAATGTCAGCGGGATACTGATCACCAGTGCGCACGGGCAGCTGATCACCAGGAAGGTCAGCGCACGATAGATCCAGGTGCTCCACATCGGCGCTTTTCCGATCAGAAGCATCACCACCGGCGGCAGTAATGCCAATGCCAGGGCTCCGATGCAGACAGCCGGTGTATATACCTTCGCAAACTTGGAAATAAAGTTCTCCGACTGCGACTTTCTGGAAGAAGAGTTCTCCACCAGATCCAGGATCTTGGAGACCGTGGATTCGCCAAATTCTTTCGTGGTCTTCACGCGGATCACACTGGTCATATTGATGCATCCGCTGATCACTTCATCCCCCTGCTGCACCTCGCGCGGCAGGCTCTCACCGGTCAGTGCGCTGGTATTTAATGTCGAACGCCCTTCCGTAACAATGCCGTCGATGGGGATCTTTTCGCCGGGCTGTACAACGATGATGGTTCCGGTCTCCACTTCATCCGGATCCACCTGCTCCAGTTCGCCATCCTGCTCCACATTTGCATAGTCCGGACGGATGTCCATCAGGGCCGAGATATTGCGGCGGCTCTTGCCCACCGCATAACTCTGGAACAGTTCTCCGATCTGGTAAAAGAGCATTACGGCGATCGCTTCGGTATAGTCTCCGTTCTGTTCCACCAGTGCCACGACGATGGCACCTACCGTAGCTACCGCCATTAAGAAGTTCTCATCAAACATCTGGCGGTTTATGATGCCCTTGCCCGCCTTCTTTAAGATATCGTATCCGATCACCAGATACGGGATCATATAAAGCAGGAACCAGAACGGCTCGTGGACCACCGCTTCACGCGTCTGCGTCTCATCCTCCCCGAGGAATGCATAAGCGATCCGCAATACGATCATCAATATCGCCGCAATGATGATCCGGACCAGCATTTTCTTTTGTTTCTTATTCATAGTTCCCGCCTTCTCCCAAAAACAAGTCTGCCTGTAACTGTTCCGAACCAGTCGGTTCTTCCGGTTACGGCTGCTTACAGATAGATCTCGCAGTCGTCCTCAACCTTCTTGCAGTTCTTGAGTACGTCCTGCATTACAGCCTTCGGATCTGCGCCTTCTTCAAACTCCACGTTCATCTTCAGCGCCATAAAATTCACTACGGCATCCTTCACGCCTGCGGTCTTCTTTGCCGCATCTTCCATCTTGTTCGCGCAGTTTGCGCAGTCCACTTCGATCTTGTAAGATTTCTTCATTTCTTTTCTCCTTGTGATTGTTATAATGTAACTGTTTTAACAGTTGTTTTATATGAACATTTATTCATATGTTTGATTTTATTATACACAGGCTGATAACATTGTCAAGGAGAAAATAAAAAATCCCCTCATCCGGCCTTCGGCCACCTTCCCCCAGAGGGGGAAGGCGGGATGAGGTCGGCTAAGGAGAAGCGATTTTTTAATACTATTATTGATTTTTATTTATCGTACTCGCCGTATTCACAGCCTGCATTCTCTACCCGGATACGATCGATCAGTCTGCCGTCGCGATACAGCCATACTCTGCCCCGGCCGTTGCCGCCGTTCCACAGGCGGTTGTGGCGTTTCTTTCCGTTCGGTGCTTCATAGTTGACATGCAGCATATCCGCTTTGTCGCAGACCAGTTCCGTGACCATACGGTTACGCCAAGTGCTCTGCTCCACCTGCCAGATGATCTGCGTATCCGTTTCTTTACATTCAAATTCCGTCCGTGTCCCGGTCCAGAACTTGGAAAAGTTAAACTCAAACGCCTGCCCTTCATACCAGAACGCAGAAAGCAGTTTTCTCGGCAATGCTACCGGTCCGATCTTCGGCCGGCCGCCGCCGATATCAAAAACGCTGTTCTTCAGCTTTTTCCCGGTAAGCTCACTGGTCAGATTGCAGGATGAGATCCACACCCAGGGCGAAGTAAAGTCCTGTCCCCAGTTTTTATCCGCGTAACCGTAGGAACTGTTGGGTGAAATGATGTACTTTTCCCCATTCCAGATCACTTCTCCGGAATAGGCCGATTTCATCCCTTCCGCATGCCAGAACATCTCAAATGCCTGCAGGAGACGCATCGGTGCGGACGCACCATAGCCCACATTATAGGCGATCTGCTTATTGATGTGCAGATCCCATTCCATGGATCCCGCATCACACATCCACTCCGGATGTGCCGCTGCTTCTTCCTCCGTGATCCGGATACGGCCCTGCAGCCGCTTTTCCGTTGCCGCGCAATCCGCAGCTTTGATCCGGTAAGGCGCTTTCATCGAGACCTTGATCTGCTTCCAGCCAAAGAAACGGTGCAGCTGCGCCTTGTCCTTTCCCCAGGCGCCTGCCTTAACCATCAGATAGGACGGCTTGATGCCTCTCTTCTGATTCTCTTTTAATTGTCCGAAGACCGGTTCCTCTTTGCCATACGCCGGATTGCACAGGAAAAACTCGATAAAGAACGGTTTCTCTTCTCCGGTCCTGGCGTTTCTTCCGGTAAAGGAATGCCACCACCAGTCGTATCCGCACTTCGCCTGTCGTCCGAACAGCTGGCATTGATCCCTGGTAATATCGTGTCTGTTAATCATCGGCAAGCCCCCTCACTCTTGATCAATGTTACCATGCTATTGTAGCATTTTACGATATTCCGGTCAATTGCGGTAACCGACCTGATCCAGAATCTGATCCAGCAGCTCCATATTCCGGATGGAAAAGGCCTCGCTGATATGCGGTGTATCCTCCCCGCGGATGCAGGCGTTCAGCTGTTCCAGCTCCAGACTGTAATTGGAAGCGGCGCTCACCTGCACGGTATGTACCGGACGCTCGCCGTTTTCCGTCTTTACCCATACCTTGAAGGAAAGTTCGCCTTCCTGGTTGTATTCCACATCCGAGCGGATATAGCCTTTGGAACCATGGATAAAGAGCCGGTCATAGCGGTCGCTTGTATCCGTGCCCAGGATCATGCCTGCGTTAAAGGAAGCTCTTGCGCCGTTTGCAAACTTCAATAGTACCGATGCCATATGGTCCACACCGGTGTCGTCCAGTTCGGCATCCGCCTTTACATAAGCGATGGGCGAATCGATGAGAGACAGGATCATGGTGGTGCAGTAGCAGCCCACATCGTAGATCCCGCCGCCGCCAAACTCTTTGTGCAGACGGAAATCTTCCGAATAACCCTGTGTCAGAAATGCGGTGTCTATGTAATCCACTTTGCCGATCTCACCGCTGTCCGCGATCTGCTTCAGCGCCTGTACATAAGGACTGTGAAGATATGCGTAGGCTTCCATCAGGATCACACCGTTCTCCCGGGCTGCCGCAAACATTTTTTTCATCTCATCCGTATTCATTGCCATGGGTTTCTCGCACAGCACGTGCTTATGTGCCTGCAATGCCTTGATCACCCACTCGCAGTGGATATGGTTGGGCAGCGGGATATAGACCGCTTCCACCTCCGGATCCGCCAGCAGGGCATCATAACCTTCGTAAGCTTTGGTAAAACCAAACTGCTCCTGAAACTCCTTTGCCTTCGCCATGCTCCTGCCGGCGATCGCATACAGTTCACAGCCTTCCGCTTTCTGCATTCCCGGGATCGTACAGCCTCTTGCGATCCCTGCGGTTCCGAGCACACCCCACTTTACTTTTTTTCCCATACCTTCTCTCCTTTTTGTCTCTTAGGTTTATGGTTTCGCAGGGCATGCGGCGCCCTGTTTGTTACGATACGTATTTCACTTCCAGATCCGGCTCTCTGGTCGGAACGGTCAGTGCTTCGATCTCCGCGACCGGTGTGATCTTATTATCCAATGTGATCTGCACCGGAATCCCTTCCCCCTTGCGGATCATATCCACATACTCCGAAACGTCCGTGATCCTGCGCGGGAGCAGCATACCGCCCATAGGGTCGTCATTGTAAAAATGTATGTCCGAACCTGCCGTCATGGGCAGCCCCAGTTTCTTTCCGTATTGATAGCCCAGAGCGTTCTGGTAGTCCGGATTGGCTGCGTTATAGCCTTCGATCCCGTCGCAGATCTCCGGCGTCAGCTTGATATCCTTCAGGTATCCTCTCTCCCGGTACGGATGCGCCTGGATCAGCACCGCATCCGCCGTGGCATGCACACGGTCATACACTTCTTTGCGCGTCATGGTCATGATGTCTTCGTTTTCCAGCAGCCATTGCTCATCGATCCCGTAGATCAGGTACTCATCACCCTCAAAATTGAATTCTACACCGAAGAGTACATCAAAATCCTTACCTTCTGCTGCCGCAAGCGCTTTCTTGTAGCCGCTCACATACCCTGCCACGCGCTCGTTCCATGGAAGGTTCCGGTCAATCGCGCTGTTTCCGTTAAAGAAATGATCCGTGATGATCATCCCCTGAAAGCCGCGCTTTTTCATAAAATCCGTATAATCCGCGCCGGACACTTTTCCGCAGGCACTGGCCTCGGATGTGTGTGAATGTGTTTCGTATAAATAGCCGTTCATGTTTTTCTCCCTTTACAGTTTAAGTTCGTCGCGTCTATTTTACTCGTTTTTTTCTGTCCTTTCAATTATCAGATTTTGTTGAACCCGCTCCATCCGGAAGATGCTTCCACGGTTGACATGGCAGTGTATAATAGTGGCTATGAACAGGGAATATACCGAGTGCCACGGAGTGACCATCCGGAAAAAAGAATACATGGGCGATCGTCATCTCACAAAAGTGATCCTGGATACGGATGCTGAGTCGATCGAAGACTGGGCGTTTGCCAACTGTACCGCCCTGCGGGAAATATGGCTGCCCGCAGGAATCCGTCATGTTTCCGAGAAGGCTTTTCTGAACTGCGATCCCTTAGAGAAGATCTATATCTGCTGTTGCCGGGATGGCAAGATCATTCCTGCAGACAATAGCACCGATCCGGTTCTGCTCGCCCTTATGCTCAAGTGCCGCCCTAAGGAGACCGATGCACTGATCCGGACCGCCGGAGAAGAACAGGCCTTTTTGCAGATCCCGGATGACCTGCTGCCGGATTTCCTCTCCGAAGACGATTCCACCGGTTTTGTTCCCTTTCTCGCCGGAGGCGAAGAAGACTATCTTACGGAAGATGCCGCAGCAGCTCATTGCCACAAGCGACAGCTTCTGAAAACCAGGCTCATCTACGAACGCATTCTGGCAGAACAGCGCGGACATCTGATTTCTCCGGAACTTAAAAGTTCCTGCATCGATTGGCTGCAGGCCCACAATCCTGCTGCCGCCTTCGGTCTGCTCTTAACAAAGCCCTGCCACAGCGAAGCCTACTTCGATCTATATTTTAATCTTGGTTTAAACAAAGATGTGAAAATAGAAACGCTGACCTCCCTTGCGGAAGATCAGCCGGAATTAAAAGCCAAAGTGCTACAGAAGCATTTGGAATGCGGCACAGGCAGCGGGGTATTTGCCGGCTTGGCACTATAAACTATT